>JAIEQM010000103.1 GCA_019747705.1 Chitinophagaceae bacterium
CTAAATTAGATTGGCGGGGGTGTGGCATAATATTTTTTCTCAAAGTTACTCTTAGCACCTCAAAAGATTAATTAGCCAAAAAGGAATTGCTTTGAGCGAACTGGAACAAATTCACGAATTTTGCAGCTATTATTTAAAATAGTTCTGCGTTTTGAGTACTGAGTTGTAAGTTTCGCTCAAGCATTTCAGAACTCAGAACCAAGAACTTAAAACATGGCTTTCAACTCTTCGCCTTACTTACTCTACTCCGACGGTAACGGAAACATCTTTGAAGATACATCACTCTATGCCATTGGCCGTGCAGGCCGGGATGCCATGCCGGTGGATGTTAATGACTGGATTGAATTACCTGCTGGAGGCAACCTGTATGAACTTCCTCAACGCAAAGCCATTGGTATTGATGTAAAAACCGGGGAAATGCGTTTGTGTGAAAAAGGATGGGCTGTTGCTGCTTTTGTACCGCCAGCACATACTTGTTTATATGTTGCTGCATTTGAAACTGAACCCGATGCTGAAACACTTCCGTTGTTTTGTTATACAGCCGCCGGTTGGTATAATGATCAATTTTATGTAACTGCTGTTCGTGTAGAAGCAGATATTCGCCAGGAATGCGCAGGTTATGATGAAGAAGTGATTGAGAACAGCGCCACACATTTGCTGAAAGCATATCCTGAAAACCGGTTGGTTCGTCACTTAATGGAGAACTGCTGTCAAACTTATAATTGCCCGGCTGCAAGAAATTTTGCCATGAGCCGCTGGGAATGTCCTGTTCCTGTTTCGCCTGCATGTAATGCCAATTGCTTGGGTTGTATTTCGTTTCAACCGCCAGAAGAAAGTATTGTGAGCCCGCAGGACCGGTTAACGTTTAAACCCACTGCTGAAGAAATTGTGGAGTTCACGGTGCCACATTTGGAAACAGCGCCCTATCCGATTATTTCTTTTGGACAGGGATGTGAAGGTGAACCATTGCTTATGTGGGAAACCATTCGTGAAGCCATTATTGAAATACGCAAACACACAAATAAAGGCAGCATTAATATCAACACCAACGGCTCCATGCCCAAAGCACTAAAAGCTTTGTGCGAAGCGGGATTAAATTCCATTCGTGTAAGTACCAACAGTGTGCGAAAAGAAATTTATACACCTTACTACCGGCCCAACAATTATACGTTTGAAGATATTGTGGAAAGTTTGAAAGTGGTAAACAGTTATGGCGGCTGGACGAGTATTAACTATTTTGTATTTCCCGGTGTAACAGATACTGTGGAAGAATATGAAGCGCTTCGTGAATTGATAAAAGACACGGGGTTAAAAATGATTCAATGGCGAAATTTTAATATTGATCCCGATTGGTACCTGGGAAAAATTGGAATTGCTGAAACAGGTGAGATGCTGGGCATCAAACAAATGATGGAACTGATAAAGGAAGAGTTCCCCAACTTAAAATTTGGGTATTTCAATCCACCTATTGAACGTATTAAAGGAAATTACGAAGTTGATTTTGCACATTGATGTTCCAATATCACCGATTCACTCATTTCTATTTCTTTGCCATTACATAAATCAATGAACTGCATTGCTCCCGGTGAAAGAATGTAATAAGATTGGAAACAAAGCCATTCCATATAGCTCTTATGAAATTGCCCTTTTTGTATTTCTCACTGAGCATACTTACATAAAAACTATCGAGCCACATGGGTTTTGTTTGTTTTACTTTTAAACCATGACGCTCCATCAGTTTACGCATAGAGCTTGGGGAAAAATGATAAAGGTGCCTGGGCACATCATAAGCCGCCCAGTTTGCACCATACGTTTGTGCATCCCTGCTTTTATAATTGGGAACGGCAACAATCAGTTTGCCATTGGGGTTTAATAATTTTTTAAGCTGCACCAGGTAATCATCCAGGCGGTGCACATGCTCCAGCACATGCCACATGGTAATTACATCATAAGTGCTTTCGGGTAATGTAAAAAAATCTTCCGCCGGAAACACATCAGCTTTATATTTTTTTGCTGCTATTTCACGTGCGTTGCTATCAGGCTCCAAACCAGTACTGCTCCATCCTGCTTTTTCCATGGCATGTACAAAAGAACCTGTGCCGCTGCCCACATCCAAATGCATACCCACTGCCCTTCCTGTAACTTTTTTTACAAAACTTACCTTGCTGCCGATAGTATATTTTCTGGCTAAATGATAAAGTGTATTGATAAGCCCTTTGCGGCTATCGCTGTGCGATACATAATCGGCGCTCTGATAGTAACGGCCAACAGCAGTTTCGCAAGGCGCTTTATCGGTAAAACGAAAACTGCAATCACCACATTCCATTATGCTGAACTTTTCCTTACTTACGGATGCATCTTCCACCATCATCACTTCTTTGAGTGATGTGCTGTGGCAAACAGGACAAGAGTTATAATGAACCGCATGATGCATGATAGTTGTGGAATTGTCAACCGCAATGGTTAAGGTGTTCTGTGCAAAACCGGAGGTTCTTTTGGTTGAAGTTTTTGGTAAGAGGTTAGTTTGTGCCATTGGATATTGTGATTGTTAGCAAATAATGCAGCTAAAATAATACCAGTAATCGAAAAAAGCAATACCCCCATCCACCAAGAGTACTTTTGCTTTTTTTCTGTGGAAAACAACAGTTCCTCCATCTCGGTATTTGTCCTCTCGTCTTTGCCTACACGTATATGATGCTGGGCGCCGCTGCGTATTACACGTTCTGCGGTAACGGCCGCAGGTACAAATTTATTTTGTGGCGCAGGTATAAATTCAGGAAAACCCTGCTCGTTTTTATTGAACCGGCCCCAACCTTTCCATTCAACAGTTTGTTTTGCGGTGAGTTGATGTGTAAAGGAAAGAACAAAAGCTTTTACTTTTTCAGCAGCCTCATTACTGGTAATGTTTAACTCTGCACAAAGCCAGTTGATAAATGATTGCTCATTTTGAACATCATTGGTAAACACCATTTTTTGAGATGGTGCGGTTATTTGCCTGTTTGGAAAATCAACCTGTGCTGCCACAGGTAAAAAGTATAAACTGCCCCAATCTTTCAGGGATATGTGATGATGAAGCGCCAGGTATTGTTGAACGAAATGCAGCAAGTATCTTACAAATTTTGGTCAAATGTAAGCCTTATTCCTCCAAGAAACTGAAATCCCAGTTGGGGGTAATTGTTCCAGCGCTGATAGGTATTGTTTAAAATATTATTGAACTGTGTCCACACCGCAACATTTTTTGTTACATGGAATTCAATACCTGCATTTAAATCAAATACTGCAGGCAGCCGGCCTTCTGTTCCGCTGTTATTGATTAAATATGGGGCGCCCTGCCATGTAAACAAATCACCCTTTACCATAATTTTTTTAACAGGTTGCCAGCGCATGGCGGCAGTGAGTTGCATGGGTAATACATGCCATGCACTGTTTTCTGTTTTTTGGTTGATGAAGTTATAAACATCCAGCTTTGCACTTGCATTGAATTTATCCTGTAATACAAAACCCAGTTCTGATTGAATATGGATTGCCTGGAGTTTTCCTTCTCTTCTCACAGTAAACAATGAAATGGGTTTCTGACTGTTTACAAACAACGGCAGATTTAAAAACTCTGTAAAACCTCCCTGTATTCGATAATTAAAGCTGTTGGCCAGGCTTCCTTTTACTCCTGCATATGCTTCTGTAATCCTTGTGTTGAACTGAGAAAGTGGTTGTTGATTGATCCATGGGTTTTGTGAAGCAAGGAACTGGTAAGTGTTCTTGCGTACATGCGCTGTCCATCCTGCAATAATAATTGCCTTGCCGTCTTTTGTTGGATAATCCAGTAACACATCCGGTAATACATGAAATGTTCCGTTATCCCATGTGGGGCGGATGCCTGCACGCAAACGCAGCAGGGATGTTTTTAAAATCAATGCCGGGTTGATAAAGAAAACATTATTGGTATAGGATGATGAAGCGCCCGTGGGTGTAAACGTAGTTAAATCAGCATTGGCTCTTATGAGAGCGCCAAAATTATTGCCCACCCTTATTTCTACAGGAACATCCAGTGCTGCATTGGTTTCACTGGCTCTTGAATCATTAAAAACATTGATGTTTAAATCCGGATTATAAGTAAGTCCATACCGGTTAACAAACGCATTGCGGAAACCGGCACGTATAGTATAGGTTTGATAAGGTTTTTTCAAAGAGTCATCGCTTTTGTTCCGGGTGGAAGTATCAAGTCCGTACTGGTAAAAGGTTTGCTGCTGGTATCCTGCTTTACCATATACTTCCACTTTACCCGTTAATGTATTGAGATGTGCATTGATGGAGGTATTGCTGAACTTCTGCAGCCGCAAATCACCTTTTTGAGAAAGATGACTGGCAAAGAGATTGAAGTTGGTGTTCTTTCCATCACCAATGGTAAAGCCGGCTTCTGCAACAGGCGTATTAAAATTACCATAACCCGCTTTTACATAGTTGCTGTTATGCGCAAAACCTGATGAATCAATTTGCAGCGCCATCGGTTTTAATGCAACAGGCTGCAGGTTAAAATATAAATTCTGAATGGGGATATTGTAGTTAAGATTTGGTCTTGTTTCATCCGGCGCCGGAGGAGTGGCATTGAAATTAATCTTCACTGCATTTTTTAATACAGGTTTGAAGGCAGATGTAATTTCAACTCTTTGTTTTTTGGTTGTATCCTGCGCTGATGCAGCAAACGCCAAACCAACAAATCCGAGAACCAATATGTTTATTTTGTAACGCATGTATATAATTTTTGTCGGGTCATTTCTTATGTGTTTATCATACTTCTTATCTCCTGCCTCTTCCCTCTTACCTCTTACCTCTTCCCTCTTCCCTCTTCCCTCTTACCTCTTCCCTTATCCGTCAATCTTCGAATTCTTTTTCTCTTCATCAATTACCTGCTGTAATTTTTCAGTGGCTTCCTGTTTCAATTGCGGGTTGGTGGCGTTTTCACTTACACTTTTATAAGTGGCTTTGGCATTAAAGTAATCTTTTTGTTTAAAATAAATATCACCCAGCATGATGTAGGATTTGGTAACCCAGTAATCATAGCTTCCGCTTTTGTTGATCACTTCAAAGGCCGCTTTCTCTGCCTGGTTCATATTGTTCAAATCAAAATAGCATTTGGCAATTTGATATCTTGCTTCTGCCGCCCATTCACCTTTATTTAAACTCACCACACCACGGAAAGATTGAATAGCCAAATCATACTGGCCATTCAACTGGTAATTCGTAGCGGTAACCAAATTACTGAGCGTTTTATCATCGTTGCCCGCATTTTTATTGGCCAGTAACTCTTTAGCAGCATCGCTTGCTTTTTTATAATCTTTTAACTGGTAATAACAACGCAGGGCGCCACGCAAAGCCTCCAGCCTGTTTTCATCAGTTGAAGCGGACTGACGGAGTATTTCATAATAAGGCCCGGCTTTGGCATAATCCTTTAACTCAAAATAATAAGTACGTGCAGCTACAAAAGCAGAACGTTCAGTAAAACGGCTCATACTTGCATTGGCAACATACTCATAACCGGGCAATGCATTCTTCCAGTCTTTGTTTTGCATAAAACATTCACTGCGGTAGTAATTGGCCTGCACCGCATAAGCGCCATTGGGAAAACGGTTGAGATAATTATTGATTTGCTGTATAGCGCCCTTGCAATCATTATTACCCAGCTTTACATCCACTGCGGCATATGCCAGTGAATCGGCTTCGCTTGCTGAAATGGTTTTGCCACTGGTGCGCACAAAATCTTCATACGCTTCCGGTTTTCCCATTTCTATATAAAGCAGTTTGATATTATCCAGCGCCTGGTCTGCCTCTTCTGAATTGGGATATTGCTGAATTAATTTTTTATAAGCAGCAATAGCATCTTCATTCTTACTGATATTGGCATTGGCAATTCCCAACTGAAGTAATGCATTGGGCTTGAAACTGTTGTTTTGAGTGGTGTTGATAACACTGTTAAGATATGGAATGGCATCACGGAATTTTTCATCAGCCATATAGGTTTTGGCAATTTCCATATTAGCATCAGGAATAAGCACGCTGCCGGGATACACCCGCTGAACCGTATTGAGCAAATCAATTTTTGTTTTGCTGCTGGTAATGCCGCTAATCATTGCTTTTTGATACAGTGCATAATCTGCATTGCGCCAGCTGTAATCAATTACCTGCTGATACATGCTTAATGCCTGCTTGTAATTGCGTTGCATAAAATAACAATCAGCCTGGCGGGTATAAGCATCCTGGTCAATATAAGGGGAGCTTAACGCAATTTTTCCTGTTGCTTTCTGAAAAAAGGATAAAGCCTGTGTAAAATTTTCCCGTCTTAAATAACAATAACCCAGGTTATAACTGGCTTCTTTTACAGTTGCTTCGCCCAGGCCAGGGTTACCACTGTTTAAAAATTTATGATAATACTGCGTAGCATCATCCAGGTTATTATTGCGGTAGGCAATCTCGCCTTTCCAGTATTGGGTTAATGCAAGCACAGGCGCATTGTAGGAGTCTTTTAAAATTTTATCCAGTAATTCATCAGCCTGTGTTAGTTGCCCGTCATTAATTAACTCAGCAGCACGTCCGTATAATATTCTTGGATATAATTTTTTAGTGGCTTCGCTCCTTTCATCTAAAGATTCAATAAGTGTTAATGCATCTTTATAATTACTGGTGCCTGCCAGCAGTCCTACCAGTAATTCTTTTGCTTCTTTTGCATAAACACTATTAGCATACTGGTTCAGAAATTTTTTGAACTCACTGATGGCCACACCCTGGTAACCCAACTCATAAGAAAGTTTGGCATAGTTGAATAAAGAAACTTCACGCTGCTGTTCATTACTGCTGTTGCCGGCACAAAATGCAAAGGCATTACGGGCATTTTCTTTTTGATTGGTTTTTAGATAAGAATCGCCCAGCAAATACATAGCAGTCTGGCTGAGTGAATCCTGCCCGCCGCTTAACTGTTTAAATCCGTCAATAGCCTTGTTAAGCTGGTTGTTTTGATAATAGCAAAAACTCAGTTCATACAATTCCTGTCTGGTTACTTTATCTGATTTGTTTACATACTCTTCCAGCAACGGTAATGCTTTTTTGTATTCTTTCTTTTCAAAGTAAGCATGACCCAGCAATTGTTTTATTTCAAGATCATACAATACATCCTTTTTTTTCATTGCTTCTTCTGCAATACCAATGGCTTTATCTTTTTGCCCACGGAAATAATAGATGGAAGCCATGTAAAACGGAACAATCCGTCCGTAGTTGGGGTGGTTTTGCACTTTTTCAAAACAACTTAATGCCTCATTATAATCCTTATCAGCATAAGCCAGGAAACCATAATAATAATTGGCATCTAAGTAATGCGGATCCATGGGCAACTGGCGGATGGTATTGAACAAAGGCTTGGCCTGTGCAAAACGTTTAAGTGTAAAATAGCTGTATGCCATACGGAATTTGGCTTCCGCAATCTGCTCATTATTTAAACTGGCGATATCTGCTTTTTCATAATACGCCAGTGCATCTGCAAACTGCTGTTTCCTGAAATAATAATTGGCCAGATGATAACTGAGTTGCTGTGTGCGTGGCTGGTTAAAGGCGTATTTGATATAATCAATGGAAGGCAGTAATGCACGTTCATCATTTTGCTGCAGGCGGCAGGCAAGAATGTAGAAATCAATTTCCTCCACCTGTATGGAATTATTGGCGATGGTGGTGGATTGTACATTCTGCTTCAATTCCAGTAACACCGGCAGCGCCAGACTGTACTGATCGTTTAAAAAATATTCCTGGGCCTGTTTGAATTTTGAAAAAGGATCGTTGTTGATGGCGGTTGCCTGGGCTGAAGTTTGCAGCGATAAAAAGCAAAAACAGATGGAGGCTATAGTTACAAGAAAGGATTTCATTGGCGGTTTAACGTTCATCATCATCAATTATTTTAAGTACTTTCTTAATTCTCTCAGATGGGTTAAAGGTAATTGGAGTTGCCCTGTTCAAACACCGTTCCACTTTTTTGTGGATAAAACTTCCGGTTCCGTTAATTTCGCACATCTGTGTAAAACAATTTAATTGATAAAAAAGCAGGAATCCGCATTTATTTGTCAATGAAAAAAAAGTTTTAGCTGTAAACACTGAATATATTACATCAAAAAAATCAACTCATCCGGGCACATGAAAAAACTGTTATCCGTAAATTATTCCAGCACAGCTTTTAACATTTCCTTCTTATTTCTCCGATTAATCATGGGCATCACCATGTGTGTGAACCACGGATATGATAAGCTGGTGCATTTTGCAAAATATAAAGAGGGCTTTACCAATTTGTTTGGAACTGGCAGCGCCCCCACCCTTGCATTGGTTGTGTTTGCAGAGTTTTTCTGCGCCATTTTTATAACCATTGGTTTGTTTACACGGTTTACGGTGCTGCCACTGGTGATTTCCATGGGCTATGCTTTTTTTAAATCGCATAATGCTGAACTGTTTGGCGATGGGGAGCATGCAGCGCTGTTTCTTTCAGGATATATTGCTATTTTGTTGTGCGGGCCAGGGAAACTAAGTGTGGATGGCTTGATAAAAGGATAAATAATGTTTGAAAGTTCAGCACAAATAAGAGTCCGCTATTCTGAAACCGACCAGATGAAAGTAGTGTATCACGGCAACTATGCTCAATATTTTGAAGCAGCAAGAGCTGAAGCTATTCGTGATATGGGTTTTACTTATAAAGAAATGGAAGATATAGGAATTGCGATGCCGATAGTGGAATTGCACACCAAATTTCTGCGCCCTGCTTTGTACGATGATTTGCTGACAATTAAAACACAGTTGCGTGCGATGCCTAAAGATCACCGTATAGAATTTCATCATGAAGTGTATAATGAAAGCGGAAAACTGCTCACCGTTGGAAGAATAGTATTGTATTTTCTGGATGCAAAAACCATGGCAAGAACGGTTATGCCGGAGGCGTTGAAGAAACATTTGGAACCGTTTTTTACTGTATAAAACCTGCTTGCCTGCCTCAACTATTTCTTTTAACTTTAAGCAATGGAAAATAATATGGTACAGGAGGCCGCTCCAAAATATAATTATTATTCACCTGCTGAGTATCTTGAATTAGAACGTGCTTCTGATGAGAAACATGAGTATTTTGACGGACAGGTTTATAATATGGCTGGCGCCTCTATGAACCATGTACAAGTTTCTGCAAATGTTTTTATTTCCACAGGTTCTTTCTTAAAAGGAAAAGAATGCAGTATCTATTCAAGCGATTTGAAAGTTACCAATAAACAGAAAGATGCCTACACCTATCCTGATTTGCTGATTGTTTGTGGTAAAAAAGAATTTGATGATGAGATGGCCGATGTATTACTCAATCCTTCTGTAATAATCGAAATACTTTCGCTTTCAACACGCAGTATTGATAAAGGAAGGAAATTCTTTTACTACCAGGAAATTAAAAGTTTGAACGAATACTTTATGATTGACACTATTAAACAAAGAGTCTTTACTGCCCGAAAGCAACCTGACGAAAGGTGGCTTACTGAACTCCCGGTAGAAACAGGAAGTATTTTCATTGAAACCATCAACTTTCACCTCTCTCTTTCCGATATTTACAACGGAACCGGAATCGAATAATCATGATGAGTCAAAAAATTGCAGCCTCCGTCATTACCATTGGGGATGAATTGCTCATTGGTCAAACCATTGATACCAACAGCGCATGGATGGCGCAGGAACTCAATAAAATTGGTGTGTGGGTAAAACGCCGTGTGGCTGTGGGTGATAACCGTGAAGATATCTGGCAGGCACTGGATAATGAAACACTTGAATCAGAAATCATTTTAATTACGGGCGGACTTGGCCCTACGGCTGATGATATAACCAAACCATTGTTATGCGATTATTTCGGTGGCAAGATGATTGTAAATGAACAGGTGCTGGAACATGTAAAAAATATTTTTATCCGTTTAAAGCGCCCTTTGCTGGAACGTAATTTAAAACAAGCTGAAGTGCCTGATGTTTGTGAAGTGCTGATGAACGAACGGGGCACTGCACCCGGAATGTTGTTTCGAAAAGGAAAGAAAATTTTTATTTCCATGCCGGGTGTGCCGCATGAAATGAAAGGATTGATGAGCAACAAAGTGTTGCCCTTGCTGCAACAGGAATTTCAACTGCCCTTTATCCTTCACCGAACATTATTAACAGCAGGTGTTGGTGAATCATTTATTGCAGAAAAAATTCAAAGCTGGGAAGAAGCGTTACCTGCAGCAATAAAACTGGCCTATCTGCCCAATTACGGAATGGTTCGTTTGCGATTAACCACACAAACCAATGAAAAAGAAAACGCAGAACAAGAATTAGACCGTTTGTTTGCTCAGTTGCAGGAGTTGGTAAAAGAATGGTTGATAGTAAATGAAGATATACCGCTTGAAAAAGCACTGGGCGATTTACTCATCAGCAAAAATAAAAGTCTGGCCACGGCAGAAAGTTGCAGCGGCGGTTATATTGCTCACCTGTTAACTTCTGTGCCGGGTTCTTCATTGTACTTTAAAGGAACGGTGGTGGCATATAGTTATGATGCCAAAGAAACCATCCTTGGTGTAAACCCTGAAACTCTTGCAACCAAAGGTGCAGTAAGTGAGGAAACCATAACAGAAATGTTTAAGGGTTTAATGAAAGTAACAACTGCTGATTATGGCATTGCCACCAGTGGCATTATGGGCCCCGGCGGTGGTACTGATGATAAACCTGTGGGCACTGTATGGGTGGCAGTTGGCAGCAGGGAAAAGATGGTTGCCAAACGATTGCATTTTCGGTTTGACCGTGCAAAGAATATTGAATTAACAGCTACGAATGCGTTGCTGATGTTATACCAATTTGTAAAGGGGGAATGATGGGCTGATTAAGCATCAATCCTATTTACGGCAAGTTGCTCTCTGGCAGAGCTTGCTTCCTCTTTAGATTGACTCGCCAATTAACTGATTATTTTTGAAATAACCACCAACTATTTTTGACCACATTACCTCATTAAACTGTCAACCCGCTGTTTTGCTTTTTTCTCAAATTCTTTTAAGCTGATATTTTTTCCAAGCAATTCAATTTCGCTGTTCATTACTTCTATGGCAACGGTAAGCTGGTTTTTATAATCTTTCAAATCTTCATCCAGGTGTTTCTCGTCGCTGGAAGCAACATCTTTACGAAGCAAATCCACGTCAAACAAAAGGTTTTCCCGTATAACGTTGAACTGTTCGTGCGTTTTGGGCTGAAGAATTTCAGAAAGAAGTTCTGAACGAAGTGTTTGTGTAAAGAATGAAGGCATTTCCAGGTAATAATATTTTTGCCGTTGCTGTTGTGCCACGGTATCTGTTACAAGATCAATAGCTTTTGCACGGTTAATGAGCCATTGCAATTCTTCCTTGCTTGCCTCCAGCACTTTTACTGTGAGTTTACGTTTGTCATTAGCCGCTGCCAGATCAGTAAAATACAAACCGGCAATGATACCCACAAACGTACCCACCAGCGAAAGAACGTATCCAAAGGCATCAGGATATTTCTGACGGAATGCAGAGGTAAACGGAAGAAATAAAATAAAGGGTAAACAGCAAAGTGTAATTACAAACCAAAGGGGCATACTCTTTTTTTTACATTAGGTGCCGGTTGTTAAAAGGGTAAGCAAATATAGTTACTCACTTAAAAAACCCAGCAACAATTGCATAATTTAAAAGGCAACAATAACCGCCTGTTTAAGATATTATTAGTTCTATTCAAAAAAAATCCCTCCGTTTGTGCGGAGGGATTTTTCTCATTCACCTTCTTTCTTTTTCTTCTGGCTTTTGGGAGCAATGATCATCAGCATCCGTTTACCTTCCAGCTTGGGTAAACCTTCCACCTGCCCTATTTCTTTTAACCGCTCTGCAAACTTGAGTAATACAAACTCTCCACGTTCTTTAAACTGGATGGCACGGCCTTTAAACTGCACATAAGCTTTTACTTTATTGCCATCTTTTAAAAAATTCTCAGCGTGTTTTGATTTAAAATCAAAATCATGATCATCTGTATTAGGCGTAAAGCGGATTTCTTTTAATTCGGCGGCCTTGCTCTTGGCCTTCATTTCTTTTTCCTTCTTCTTTTTTTCGTAAAGGAATTTGTTATAGTCAATTGCCTTGCACACAGGCGGTACTGCCTGCGGAGAAATCTCCACCAGGTCTAAACCCAGTTCCTGTGCTATTTGCAATGCTTTTTGTGTGGAATAAACACCAACTTCCACATTATCGCCCACTAATCTTACTTCGGGCACACGAATCATGTTGTTGATGCGATGTTCTGGTTCTTTACGGGGAATAAACCGTCCCCTTGGAGGTCTTGGAGGAAATGCCATATTTAAATTGCCCTCATCCCCTTAAGGAGGGCCGTTCAATTTTTATTTTTAAATCAACTCCATTGGGGAAATGGAGGTTTTTATCTGCGTTCTTTAATTTCGGCAACAGCATCTGCAATAAAAGTATTGGTATCCATCATTCCTGCATCACCCTTACCCTGTTTGCGTACAGATACCTTTCCTTCATTCATTTCTTTTTCACCAACTACCAGCATATAAGGAACTTTTGCAATCTCTGTATCACGTATCTTCTTGCCAATCTTTTCGTTGCGGTCATCAATCTCTGCACGAATATCAGCTTTTTTCAGTTGATGGAGCAGAGTTTTTGCATAATCCATAAACTTATCACTGATGGGCAGGATTTTTACCTGCAACGGCGCCAGCCATAACGGAAACTTACCGGCATAATGTTCCAATAAAAAGCCAATGAAACGTTCATGTGTACCCAGCGGTGCACGATGGATGATCAAAGGAATCTCCGGTTCATTATTGGCATTGGTATAGCTCAGTTTAAAGCTGCGGCTCTGTGCAAAATCAACCTGGTTGGTGGCCAGTGTAAACTCACGACCGATGGCGCTCCAAATCTGCACATCAATCTTGGGACCATAAAATGCACCTTCTCCTTTTACTTCCACAAAAGGAACACCTGTTTCAATCAAAACATTACGCACCAGTTCTTCTGTTTCTTTCCAGAGCTCCGGTTCATTCACATATTTCTGGCCGAGCTTTTCAGGATCATGCAAACTCAAACGCATCACATATTTTTCAACCCCAAAGATTTTAAAATATTTCAGATACATATCATTCACCGCTTTAAACTCCTGTGCAAATTGTTCCTTGGTGCAATAGATATGTGCATCATTCATATGCAGACAACGAACACGCATCAAACCAAACAATTCACCACTCTGCTCATAACGGTAACAGGTACCATATTCTGCCAGGCGGTAAGGCAATTCCTTATAACTTTTGGGCTCAGCATCATAAATTTTATGATGATGCGGGCAGTTCATGGCTTTCAAATAATATTTCTCTCCATCCATTTCCATGGGCGGAAACATACTGTCAGCATAATACGGAAGATGCCCGCTGGTGAGGTACATGCTTTCTTTGGCAATATGCGGTGTAACTACCCGCTTGTAACCAGCTTCCAGTTCTGTTTCTTTTGCCAGCTTTTCCAACTCTTCAATAATAATGGTACCGTTCGGCATCCATAAAATCAAACCGGGGCCCACATCATCGCTCATGGTATAAATGCCAAGCTCTTTTCCCAGCTTGCGGTGATCTCTTTTCTTTGCTTCTTCCAGCATCAAAAGATATTCATCCAGTTCTTTTTGTGAGGGAAATGTAATGCCATACACACGGGTAAGCTGTTTATTTTTTTCATCGCCCTTCCAGTAAGCCCCTGCAATAGATGTGAGCCTGATGGCTTTTATAAAACCGGTGCTGGGTATATGCGGCCCACGGCAGAGATCGGTAAACTTGCCCTGCGTATAAAATGTAATTTCACCATCGTTAAGGTTTTGAAGTAAATCCAATTTGTATTCATCACCTTTCTCATCAAAATATTTTACAGCATCTGCTTTTGAAATTTCTTTACGCTGATAGAGATTATTTTGTTTGGCCAGTTCATTCATTTTCTTTTCCAAAGCAGCCAGGTCTTCTTCTGTCATCTTGCGGTCGCCCAAATCCATATCATAATAAAATCCTTTATCTAATGCCGGGCCCACCCAGAATTTTACACCCGGAAACATAGATTCAACTGCTTCTGCCATTAAATGAGCGCTGCTGTGCCAGAATGTGTTCTTGCCATCTGCATCATCCCATGTAAGAAGTTTTAAAGTTGCATCGTTGGTAATGGGCCGGCTCAAATCCCATGTTTCGCCGTTTACACTGGCAGCCAATACTTTTCTTGCCAAACCTTCGCTGATGGATTTTGCAATATCCAGGGCGCTGCTGCCGCCTGCATATTCTCTTACCGCTCCATCCGGAAAACTGATCTTCATGAACTGTCCTTAATTTTTTTGAGGCACAAAGTTAACGAATCGGGACTACATTGGCAGAGCGCATTTGTTTGTATTTTGAAAGCTGCAATAAACCCATTTTTTATTTTTTGTTACGGGCTGATGTGCTACTAGCATCGTCCCTTGCGTCGCACATTTCAGGGTCTGGCATTTCATGGCATCAGGCGCCAAACCGTAAAACAGTAATGAGCAAACTAAAAATATTGAGCGCTTTGCTATTTTGTTCATGCATTATCAAGAAAAAAGCAGGCAACTTTTCGTTTCACCCATCAATCAAAATTAACAAACCCTTTCTCTCCCCTATCTTTGATGTTTCAGTAATTTGCAGGTTGATACGTGAATAAGCATAACTATGAACAGGATTTTCTACTCTCTGATTTTTACTTTTTGTGCATCCGCATCCTTTGCTCAAAAATACAGCGGACAATGGAGCGGCAGTTTTGATGCTCTTGGTGATGAAAGACGAACTGAATATGTTCTCGAAATTGAAGCAAAGGGAAATACATTTGAAGGAACCTCCACCACCTACTTTATCATTGGCGGTAAACGATATTATACCATTTGTGCTATTAAAGGAACCATTGATCCCGCCGGCAAATCATTAATTTCAACTGAAACATCCAGGATAAAAGCCAACACACCTCCTGATTTTAAAGATTGTTTCCAGGTGCATATGCTCACCTATTTCAGAAAAGGTGATACGGAAGAATTGGTAGGCACCTGGAAAGGCGCACGTAAAGAAGATGTTTGCGGCACCGGCAGCACCAGCTTATCCAGAAAACAACTGGTGAAGAATTTAGTTACTTCACCCCCGCCACCAACAACTATTACCAGAAATAATACCGCTTTAAATAAACCCACACCACCACAGGGTAATAAACCGGTTGTAAAAAGCAATCCGCCCAAGACCACACCGGCAACCAAACCGCCTGTAACTACTAATAAACCTGTTGTAAAAACAATGCCTAAAAAAGACAGTACCAAAACCTCTCCTTCTATAACAAAAGCAGGTAATGATTTACCTGCAGAGAACAAACCAGTACTCAAACCCAATATACCAGCACCTAAACTGCCCAATGGATTGGAACGGCGGGATAACAAAGTATTTGAAACAATCGCTATTGATGAAGAAGAGATTACTGTAAATCTTTATGATAATGCAGAAATTGATGGCGATATTATTACCGTGATGTTTAATGGCGAGGTAGTTGCTGCTCAAAAGACATTGAGTGATAAACCCATTACCTTAAAACTCAAAGCCATTAAAGGGCGTGATAATACCCTCACCATGTATGCAGAAAACCAGGGAAGCATACCACCCAATACCGCCATTATGCGGGTACAATGCGGCAATGATTTTTACAAAGTATTTTTAAGTGCGGATGATAAGAAGAATGCAAGTGTGGTATTCAGGGTGAAGTAAGTTTAAAACTTAAAATTCAGCGTTACACTCGGAATCACAGGAAATAAAGATACCTGTCTCGCTTCTACAGTAAGCGTGCCCTGTAAAGGGTTGCCTTTCTGATCGTAATAAATAAAATAAGGGTTCTGCCGGCTATATACATTGTACACACTAAACACCCATTCCTTTTTCATCTTCCGCTCTTTCCTGGGCTGTGGTGTATAAATAGCTGCAAAATCTAAACGATGATAAGACGGTAACCGGTATTGATTAATGCGGCTGTACTGCTGCGTTAAAACACCATCCACTAAAAAGAAACGCTCAGGTAATGTAAATGCATTGCCCGTGCCATACACAAACACAGCAGAGTATTTCCATTTTTTATTTTTCTGGTAATTGGCCACCACACTTAAATCATGACGCCGGTCAAAACGGCCGGGATATTTTTTCCCGTCATTCAACTGCGGAAATTTTCTCCATGTCCATGACAGTGTATAACCAATCCATCCTGTCAGGACACCTCTTGCTTTGTTTACATAAAACTCAGCGCCATAACTCCATCCTTTACCAAATACAAAACTTTGTTCAGGATCGCCAATGCCCGGTGTATATCCTTCTTTGTATTCAATTTGATTGGCCATGGTTTTATAATATACCTCCACAGAGGTTTCCCACATATTGTCTTTAAAGTTTTTAAAGAGCCCGGCTGCATACTGCCAGCCAATCTGCGGCTTCACCAAAAATGTACTGGGCACCCAAATATCTGTTGGCAGTGTGGTTCCAGCATTGCTTACTAAATGTATAAACTGTAAGTTACGGGTAATGCCTGCTTTAAGGGAAGTGGCATCATCAATGGAATAACGCATGGTAACACGGGGCTCCGGGCCTCCATATGTTTTTACAGCATCTCCCCTGTTGTAAATGGTACTGTCAAGGTTATTGCCGGCTGCATCTCTTTTGTAAATTTTATACGGACCCACCTGCTGAAAAATACTGTAGCGTACCCCATAATTAATTTTGAGTTTGCTGTTTACTTCCCAGTCATCCATTAAATAAAAACCAATATCATTGGCAAACTTGTTATTTACTTCAAGCGGTTTAAACACCTGGTCGCCGCTTTTACCGGATGTTGTTTGCGGATTAAACCGGTGATAGGTGTAAGTAACACCATACTTCAACTGGTGACCACTGAACGGATAATAATCAAAATCAATTTTTGCAGTTACATCCCTGATAGCTGATTTTAAATTGATTTCAAAATTACTTTGTGCTCCGCCAAACTCAAACTGGTAATCATTCCAGACAACCGAAGTGTTGGCAAACATTTTACTGTTGAACACATGATTCCAGCGAATGGTGCCGGTGGAATTACCCCATGGAATGCGGGCATTAAATGAACGCTCTTTATTTTTAAATGTAAATACATCTCTGCCAAAATAACCACTTACATACAAACGGTCTTTCTCAGAAAATTTATAATTGAACTTGGCATTGAGATCATAAAAATAATAACCGCTTCCGTAAAAATTACTGCTGGATGGTATAAAGGGTTTGGCCAGTACATCAATATAAGTTCTGCGTGCCGAAATAATAAAAGATGATTTCTCTTTTTTGATGGGACCCTGTATAGATACTCTTGATGAAATGGTACCGATACCTCCTTCTGCCTGGTATTTTTTGTTATTGCCCTCCTTCATGGCAATATCCACCACACTGCTGATGCGTCCGCCATAGTTAGCCGGCATCCCCCCTTTAATTAAACTCACATTCTTTAATGCATCACTGTTAAATACGGAAAAAAATCCGAACAAATGACCGGGATTATAAACAACTGCATCATCCAGTAAAATCAAATTCTGATCCGGCCCGCCACCACGTACATATAAGCCACTGTTGCCTTCGCCTGCATTGCGCACACCCGGCAGCAGTTGTAATACTTTCATCGGATCCACTTCACCGGCCAGTGCAGGTACAGAGCGGATTTGATTCATACTCAGTTCAAACTTACCCATTTGTGCACTCTTTACATTCAAATCCCGTTTCTTGCTGTACACCACAATTTCCTGTGATGAAGATACACGGGGATTAATATCAAAATTAAACTGGCGGTTTTCATTCAGTTCCATCACTATTTCTTTTGTTTGGTAGGCCACATGTGAAACCGAAATGGTGTAAGTACCTTTTTCTAACGTGATGGAATAAAAGCCATATTGATTGGAACTGATGCCCTTTGTTTTTCCTTTTACATTAATGCTGGCGCCAATCACCGTTTCATTACTGGTACTGTCTTTTATATAACCACTGATGGTAAATTTTTCCTGCGCCTGCACGCAGAAACTCATCAGAAAAAACAAACCAATAAAAAGGTGTTTTGCAAAATGTTTCATCATTACCATTCAGTTATGTTCTTTCTCCTGTTTTCTTTTTAGGTTCTTGTATTTTGGAATTGGAGGTTTTTCGTTTTAGTATTTCATTGTTTCTTTTACTTCACCACAGGTAAGCATCTTCTTTCCAAAATAAGGATTACGGATGCTGTCTGCATTACTGAGCCAGTAAGCGCCTTTATCGTTAAACGCCATCGGGCAGTATTGATAGTAAACTGTTGCGCCATTGGGCCGCACTGCACGTACAATATCATAAAATGCGTTACTGATCATTTCAAAAGATTCTCTTTTCTTCTCAATATCTTTTTCGCCCAGCATGCCATCAATTTCAGAAGCCACATCACCGGTTCTTCCATTAATGCCCTGGAATGCCACAGTATCTCTTTTCTGCAGTTCATCCAGCTTTAAACTGTCAACCAGTTTCTTTAACTGCACGGCTGCTGCATTTATTTTAGCAGTATCACCTGCAACAAACGCATCCTTCAGGGCATAGTATGCATTTAAAGCAGAGTTGAAGGAAAGTAAAAATGGTTCAGAATACATTAGTGCATTGCTGTCTTTTTTTACTTCAGGGGCTTCAGAAGTTTTATCTTCTTTGTTTTTGCACGCAAACAAGCTTGCACTAACAAATAAGAGCATCAAAAGGTATTTCATTTGTTTATTTTTTATTTTAAATTTTTACCAAATAGTGTGCCCGTAAATCAATATTCTGTTTTGATATGATATAATTACGGGCATACCATACTTCAAAAATTTTGTCAAAGGTAAATGTTTTGACAGTTTACCTGTTTATCATTCCACGAATGGCTTAACTTTGCAGCCACTTTTTAAATTATGTTAGCAGGGTTACAGAATGTTACGTTTGAATTTGGCGCCAGGGCCATTATTGAAGATGCCACCTGGCATATCCATCCCAATGAACGTATTGGTTTGATTGGATATAACGGTACCGGCAAATCCACTATTTTAAAATTACTGGTGGGAGAATACTCGCCTTCCAAAGGAGAAGTAATCCGGAGCCGTAACATGAGCATTGGTTACCTGCACCAGGATCTGCTGAGCTTTGATACCAATGATTCTATTTTGCAGGTGGCCCTGGGTGCATTTGAAAAAGTGTTGCAGCTTGAAAAAGAAGTGGAAGAACTGGGCAAGCAACTGGAACAAAATCATGAAGATGAAAACCTGCTGCACCTTTATTCTGATAAACTGCATGAGATTGAAACACTCGGTGGTTACAACATGCATCACCGCACTGAAGAAATTTTGCAGGGGCTTGGTTTTAATAACAGTGATTTGCAACGGCCTTATAAAGAATTCAGCGGCGGATGGCGCATGCGTGTGCTGCTGGCAAAAATGATTTTACAGCAACCTGATTTATTGTTGCTGGATGAACCCACCAACCACCTTGATCTTCCCAGTATTGAATGGCTTGAAAAATATTTGCTGCATTACCAGGGCTCTGTTGTTATTGTATCGCACGACAGGTGGTTTCTCGACCGGATGGTAACAAAAATTGTGGAAGTATTTCAGCAGGATTTACATATCTATGGCGGCCATTATTCTTTTTACGAAAAAGAAAAAGAACTGCGGATGGAAATGCAGCAAAAGGCGTATGAAAACCAGCAGGATTTTATACGCCAGCAGGAACGTTTTATTGAACGCTTCCGTGCCAAAGCCTCCAAAGCTGCTGCTGCGCAAAGTGCTGTAAAGCGTTTAGAAAAATTGGATGTGATTGAAGCGCCTGCTGCTGACAGGCCCGGTATCCGCATCAACTTTTCCATTGATAAAACACCCGGAAAAATTTTGTGTGAGTTAAAACACATCAGCAAAAAGTTCAGCGCTGTGGAAATTGTAAACAATACAGATGCTGAAATTGAACGGGGCGATAAAATTGCATTGATTGGCGCCAACGGGAAAGGCAAATCCACACTGCTCCGCATTATTGCCGGTACTGAAACTTTTGAAGGTGAACGCCGCCGGGGGCATAATGTAGATGAAAGTTTTTATGCCCAGCATCAATTAGAATCATTAAACCTCAATCATACATTGATTGATGAATTAAAAACCTGTGGCAGCCAAAAAACTGACCAGGAGCTCCGCACATTGCTCGGTTGTTTTTTGTTTAGTGGCGATGATGCTGATAAAAAAATCCGTGTGCTGAGTGGTGGTGAAAAAGCAAGGATTGCATTGGCTAAAACCATCATCAGTAAAGCTAATTTTTTATTATTGGATGAACCAACGAATCACCTGGATATGCACTCTGTTGGTTTATTGATTGAAGCGTTGAATAAATATGAAGGAAGCATTATCCTGGTGAGCCACGATCGTTATTTTGTTTCCAAAACCGCCAATAAAATATGGGAAATTATTGACGGGCAAATTAAAGAGTTTAAAGGCACTTATACTGAATACCTTGAATGGAAAGAACGGATGGCGAAAAAGCAGGCTGATACTGCTGAGCCGGTAGTTATTAGTAAGCAGCCGGTAGTGGACAGTAAAAAACAACAGGAGCAAAAAACAGTTACTCCTGCTGCTCCTGAAAGTAAACAAATCATCAACAAAGAAGTAAAGAAAGAACTCAGCCGCCAGCAAAAACAATTGCAGTTACTGGAAGAAAAAATTAACAGCGCCACACAAGAAAAAGATAAAACGGAGCAACTCCTCTCCGACCCCTCTACATACGGCGATAAATCAAAATTTCAGCAAACGGAAACAACTTATCAAGCCCTCAGCAAACAGCTAATTCAATTGAATGCAGAGTATGAAAAAGTGTTTGAAAAAGTAATGGAACTGGAACAAAAAGTTCTGGAATAGAAATTTGAAGACTTGCTGAGTTTTAATAATTTTATTGAACGGGATGTAGCGCAGTCCGGTAGCGTGCTTCGTTCGGGACGAAGAGGTCGCTGGTTCGAATCCAGTCATCCCGACAAAAAAGGTGAAGCAATGCTTCATCTCTTTATCGCTCATAATACCGCTTACAATTATTATTTAGTCCATAGCTTACTTTTATGCGGTATTATACGTTTCAATAATTTAACGCTTTTTTTATTGGACTATATTCTATTTACAACTAGGTATAACTTGTAAAGCGGACAAAGGAAATAGCTGTTATCTGTTGCTTCTGCTGCTTTACAGTAACCTCCATATAATCACCGTTAGCTTATTTGCCCCAAATCTTTACCTTTGACGCCGATTAGCGATTTGCAGCCCATTGCCGAACAGAATTCCTGAACGTACAAGTGTGCGACGCAAGGGACGATGCCATTTGCACATCTGCTGATTACCAAATAATAAAACTTCAAACTATTATGGCTTTAGTTGATTTAGTAATGCCCAAACTCGGCGAAAGTATTATGGAAGCAACCATTTTACGCTGGCACAAAAAACCGGGCGACACGGTGCAAATGGATGAAACCGTTCTGGATATTGCAACCGATAAAGTGGACAGTGAAGTGCCCAGTACCAATGCCGGTACTATTGCTGAAATTTTATTTAAAGAAAATGATGTGGTGCCGATAGGTACTGTTATTGCACGCATACAAACAGGAGTCCTTTCTAACTCTCCTCAAGGGGGAGGAACCAACACACCATCCTCACTTAATCAAGATACTATAATCATATCAAGCTCTTCAAAAAGCGAGGCGGGTGCAGAGGCCTCTTCCCCCTGGGGGAAGCCGGATGGGGCTGCTGAAGAAATTCCTTACCAACCTGCCGGCGCTAAAGTGCCTGCATCAAGTAACGGTATTCGTTTTTATTCTCCTCTTGTATTGAATATTGCTGCGCAGGAAGGTATTGGTATGATGGAACTGGAAAAAATTCCGGGCACAGGTAATGAAGGAAGGGTAACCAAGAAAGATATTCTGCAATATGTGAGTGAAAGGAAAAGCGGTAAGGTACAAGGTTCAGGATACAAGGAACAAGAAACAAGTAACAAGGCACAGGAAGAAGTGATGGTGATACCGATGCAGAAAGTGGAACAGCCTGCTCCTGCCCCATCTGCTTCAATGGCTCCAACAGTTTATACCGGCAATGTGGAGATTATTGAAATGGACAGAATGCGCAAGCTGATTGCCGAACATATGGTGCGCAGCAAAGCAACAAGCCCGCATGTGACCAGCTTTACTGAAGCCGATGTTACCAACCTGGTGCAATGGCGTGATAAAATGAAGAAAGAATTTGAAAAGCGTGAAGGCACAAAAATTACATTTACTCCCTTGTTTATTGAAGCCATTGTAAAATGTATTAAGAAGTATCCGCTTATTAATTCTTCGCTTGATGGCACAAATATTATTGTGAAGAAGGATATTAACATTGGTATGGCAACAGCTTTGCCCACAGGTAACTTAATTGTACCTGTAATTAAAAATGCCGACCAGTTGAACCTAGTTGGATTAACCAAACAGGTAAATGCGCTGGCTGATGCTGCAAGAAACGGTAAGTTGAAAGCAGATGACACCACCGGCGGCACATTTACATTAACCAATGTGGGAACCTTTGGAAGTTTGATGGGCACTCCCATCATCAATCAACCGCAGGTAGCAATATTAGCTGTGGGCGCTATTAAGAAACGCCCGGTGGTAATTGAAACTCCGGCTGGCGACAGCATTGCCATCCGCCACATGATGTATTTGAGTATGAGTTATGACCACCGTATTGTAGATGGAAGTTTGGGCGCTACTTTCTTAACTGCTGTTGCCAATGAGTTGCAGAATTTTAATGCAGAAAGAGATTTGTAAAAATAAGCACAGAGCACAGAAAATTATACAGCCACGCTTTGAGCGTGGTTTTTTTGTTTCTTTGCAGGATGAGGATACTTGCTGCAATTTGTTTACTGCTGCCTGTACAATTTGTGTCGGCACAAATGGGTACATGGAATGTGCTCAACATTAAATCCAACATCAATGATAAATGGAGTTTGTTTGGTGAAGTGCAGCTTCGTTCTTTAAAGTTCTATGATAATTTTCATTATTATGAATATAAAGGCGGTGCTACCTTCAACATCAACAAAAATTTTTCATTACAAGGAGGCCTGGGCAATTATGATACTTACCGGGAAGGCGGAAACTTTAAAACTCCGATGGTGAATGATGAGTTCCGCACCTGGCTGCAGTTTAGTATGAAACAAAATTTAGACCGCATTAAATTTGAACACCGCTACCGTGCTGAGCAACGCTGGACGATTAATGGATACCGTAACCGCTTTCGTTACCGCCTGCAAAGCATTGTGCCCATTAACAGTAAGAAACTGGAGAAAGGAACATTTTATGCTGCTGCCTGGAACGAAATCTTTTTTACTAATAACGCTCCGTATTTTGAACGCAACCGTGTTTTTATTGGGTGCGGTTATGAGTTGAGCGAACACTTAGCAATACAAGCCGGGTTTCTCTACCAGTTTGATTACCGGTTGAATGATGAAACGGGAAGAAACTTTTTTCAGCTTTCTTTTTTATATGAGTTTGCTATTAAGAAAAAGAAACAGGAACATGTGCCGGGGGGTATTGATTAACAACAATCATGCAGTGTTGCCTGTTTCAATCATAAGATATTACGGTTCATAAATCTTTCTTGAAAACTTATACTTTCTGCCCGCTTTCTTTACAATAAATAAATTGCTGTATGATGAGTCGGGTAAATCGCTGAGCAACTGTTTACCGGTGAGTTTATTTACAAGATCATCTACAGTGCTGGAATGACCAACTATCAGCACATTTTTCTTTTGAATGGCTTTTAGCTGATTGATGAACACATCCGAGGTGTCTCTTGGGTTATAAATTTCAATGGGAATGCTGATGGCTTCGCTCAACGGTTTTGCTGTTGAAGTGGTTCGGATGGTTTGGGTTGAAAAAATATAGCCGATGTTTTTAATACTGAGTAAATCTTTTAGCTTACTGGCCCGGTCTTTTCCTTTGTCTGTTAGCGGAACATCATTGCTCATACCAGGCGCTGCTGTTGCTTTTTCTGCATGACGAACAATATAATACGCAGTTGAGCTGCATGCATTAAGCAGCATTGCAAGGCAAAAAACCGTTATAAGCTGTTTCATGTTATATGTTTTAGTATCATTTTTTAAACTGCATTTTCTTTTTCTGCATCTTCTTTGTAAATTTAAGACAACAGAACCCATTAAAACCATAACTCATGAAGACTTTATCTGAAACCTGGTTTGCTGATGGCTATATTGATTTTGAATTGAAGAAGTACACCCTCCTCGCCTACCTGCAGGAAGTAAACAATTATTTCAGCGATGCCAAACTCTATCCGCAACTGGCCGATGTGATTTTTCATTACAATAACCTGGTGGCGTTCCGTGAAAACAAAAAATATCTGCAGGAACAGTTTCCCAAAAAGCTTACGGGCATGCAATTGGAAAAACTGCAGTTACTGTATGAGCAAATGATTGAAGATGATGAACTGATGCAGGAACTGGAAAGCATTATGCATTATTCTATTGATACCATGAAATCCACCATCAGCAACGGAACTGAAATTTACGAACTGGTGGAGCAAAGCCTGAGCATACATCCTGTGGGGCTGATTCCTTTAGATACAACTGAAGGTTATATCTTTCTCAGGAGTATTCATGAAAAGCAAACCAAGGTGTATCAATACCGTCTCAGTTTTTTTGAACGGCATGATTCACAGTACCGTACTCTCAAAACAAATTTCATTGATAGCTGGATGAGCAATTTTGTAAACACCTATGAAAGTATTAAAGGTGAATTAATTCGTAACCAATCACTATTACCCAACCCCGCAGTGTACAGCATTGAAACCAATTTAAGTTACCCGGTTGAAGAAACGTTCTTACCTATTGCTAAAAGAAGTTTTGTAAAGTTTTTGGCGGCAGCATAAATAAGACCTATAAGGTTTGCCGGGTGGCAATGCAGCGCTGCAAACCTTATAGGTCTGGGCATTATTCAATCTTCAAGCCCCAGTCAATTCCTTTGCCGGTTGCAGGCACGCCACTCTTCATCCACACCGGCATGGGCGCTCCTTTCAAATAATGATCAAAGAATTGCCCGAGACGAACAGAAAGGTCTTTACGGTTTCTCCGTTCAACAAGATTGTGATCTTCATCATTATACTGTAACAAATACACCGTTTTACCGAGGCGTTTCAGTGCAGTGAAGTATTCAATACCCTGGTACCAGGGTACTGCACCATCTTTATCATTATGCATAATCAGCAAAGGCGTAACTACTTTATCTGCTTTAAACAGGGGGGAGTTTTTAGTATACAAATCGGGTCTTTGCCAGGGCGTAAATCCTAAACGGCTTTGAGATTTTTCATATTGAAACTGGCGGCTGATGCCTGTGCCCCACCTGATGCCTCCATACGCACTCAACATATTACTCACCGGTGCACCGGCGCCTGCTGCTGCAAACATTTTGGTACGTGTAATTAAATAAGCAACCTGGTAACCTCCCCAACTCTGCCCCTGTATGGCCATCTTTGTACTGTCAACAAATTTGAATTTGCTTAAATACTTTGCGGCGCTTACAACTGCATTGTAAGCGCTTTCACCAGGCTCTCCGTTTTTATAATAAATGTTGGGATCAAAAACCAAATAACCATTGCTGGTAAACCAGGGAATATTTACGGTTGATGCACTGGGTGCAGGCGAACGGTAATTATATCTTGTATCAGCATCACGCTCATAAAAATAAAAGACAACAGGATATTTTTTGGTGCTGTCAAAATTCTCAGGCTTGAATAACAAACCTTCGCTCATCTTACCATCAAACATTTTCCATTTATGCAGTTCAACAGTAAACCAGTTGTAATTTTTTTGCTGCTGGTTGATATCGCTTAGCTGTGTTGCGCCTTTAATTTCATACTTTGTTGTTTTACCGTTTGTGTCATTTACAGCTGCTGTATCAATACTTGTAACTACGGCAACATTGTAAGAACGGTTAAAACTTCCTTTTAAATATCCAAACACCGGGCTGTTCTTTGCTTTAAAAAAACTCTGCATGGTTAATGGATAAGTTTGTTTCATGGCAGCATCAAACACAAAGTTTTCGCCCGGTTTATACAATTTTAAACCATTGCCTTTTTCTTTATTATCAAAAATGGTGAGTAACAAAGGCCGGGCTTCTTTTACAAAACGTTCTTCCCTGTCAGTTTGGATGTATCTGAATGTGATCTCATTTTTTCTTCCCGTTCCGTTAGTGATGCATACAGGTTTGCTTACTCCCGTTGGATCCACTTTCCAGATATCATACTTGTCATAGATGTACATAAATGCGTCATTCTTCAGCCAGCTCATAAAACCATGTGGCGGCGGATCATCAGGATGATCATCTTCTTCATCCCATAAAGGAACTTTAATATCTTTTGTGGCATTGATGGTTTTGCCAGTTGCCATTTCATAGGTGAAATAGTGGCGCTGTTTCCAGTCGTACCACAAAATAAATTTTCCTTTGGCTGAAATATCTGCACCGCCCCTGAGCTTGGATGCTACCAGCTTCCGTTCACCGGTATTTGTATTTACCAAATACACATCTGTATAGCCAAATTGCTCCCATTGATTTTGAATCCGGTAACTTTTATTCGTTTCGCCCATTGCCACGTCTGCGTTATCTTCATCTGTTAAACTGATGCGTTCTAAATTTTCATCAGCCAGCGGAGTTACAGCATCTGCATTGTTATTGATCACACCCAAATAACTTCTCCGCAATTCATTATTAAGCTGTACTAATTGCTGGGGTTGTAATTCATCATCTTTATAATTCCAGATATCAAGTCGTGCGGTTTCAAAATCGGCCAGCGTTGTATCTTTTGGTTGACGAATGGGCGCAAGGCCAACAAACAACCGTTGCCCGTTTTTACTGAACTTGTTGGTATAATCCGGGCTCACTGTCATTCCATCTTTTACACCTGCGGTTGTTCTGTCAACTTTTAATTTTGCTTCGCTCATGCCTGGCTTGTAATACCATAACTTGTAAAATTTCTTTAATGCCTTGCTCACGCTGTCACGCTCTGCAACAAATGCAAGCTGGCTGCCTTCTTCATCCATTGCATAATTTTTCGCATCATTAAACCCTTTTAACACAGTATCAATTTTTCCGGCAGCAGTGTTCATCCATAATACCAGGGCTTTACTCAGTGTATCGTTGTTCTTTTTAGTGGTTTCAATCAATAAAGCATTTCCTTTTTTACTGAAATAATAATCACTCACCAGTTTGAATTTCTTTTCTTCACCAGTTATCATATTTCGTATCACAAAATCAGTTCCTTCTTCCACGGGATCATCAGCCGGTTTTGGCGCAGCAGGTTTTGTTTCTTTCTTTGACGGCTGCAATACATTCAACCCTTTTGTTTTGGCTTCAATGGCTTTATTTTTTAAACTGTCGGCAATATGCATCAAACTGTCAGCCATTGCAACCATCTTATTGATTTGTGTAAGTGAATCGGGTTTGGGTGCAGGCGCAGGTGGCTGTGGTAATGATTTTTCCAAATGATAAGCTATCCATCCGCTGGCTTTCTCCGGTGTTTTAAACGACTTTACCCTTGGCACTTTCCAAACACTGTCTTTGCCCAGTTCCATCATTGCCAAACTGTCTTTGGGCATATCATCAGGGCGTTTCTTTTTGATGCGGGCATCACGGGTGTCTTTAAATAAGGGGCGAATTTTAAAAATTACAAAACGGCTGTCGTCTGTAATTAGATGACTGTAACCACGTGCAATTGTTTTTTTATAGGCGCCATCTGTTGATTGTATTACCAATTCGCCATCGCCTTCCTGGGGATTGATCATATACACCACCCATTTCCCATCATTACTGATGAGGGTTTGCTGTACACTTTGCCATCCATCGTAAACAGAATGGTCTAATGGTTTCTTTTGTGCCTGAAGCATGGATGCAATAAAAAGACATGCAAGAGCGGAAATGAATTTTCTCATATAGCTGGTTTGAAATGAGCGGAAAGATAGGGCAAAGAATTGTTACGGAAATACGATTTACACGAGTGGAATAAACCCTTTATAAAAAAAAATAAAGGCACTGCCACACCGTTCCTGGCAAATGTTTAAAAGCAGATGCGTAAATAGCAGTTTCCATAAGCCCAACTACTGAAAAAGAAGATTTTTAGCAGGATTTAGTTTGTTTGAACAGTAATGCCTTCATGCGTGAGCACTAATGTTTCGGTAGCAACACTGCTGTGAGATGCATTTAATACCGGCCCATAATAATGCACGGGGAAAGCATTCCGGATTTTCCATTGTACAACAGGCTGATGCTGATCATCCAGCAATGAAACAGTAACATCCCTTCGTTCTACAACGCCTGCACTTTTGGTATTCATCCATTGAAAAAAATCATTATCGCCTTTTTGTATGGTTCGTTTTAAAACAATATCATCATATTTTATAAGCCCGGGGAGTTTTTTAAAATTATCCTCAGGGGAAGACCCTTCTCTAAATACAATTGCTTCTGCTTCAATATTCAATCCACTTACTTCCATAAATCCAATTCGGGCTCCACCCCATTCTACCTGAAAATGATAATTGATAACCGGATACTGTGACATAATAAAAGGTTTAATTATGAAAAAATAGATAAGTATCAACAGGACTATAAAGAGAAGAATAAAAATGGCTGTTAGCATAAATCTGATTTGTACAGAAAGCTACAAAAGAAATTTGAAATGATGCCGGATGTTAGTTTTAATTTTCTCAATGGTTGGCTTCTCCACCAACCACATTCATATATGTAATAATAAGAAAGTTTCCTTTTTGCCTGAGAAGTATGAGCAGGTTTTTTATAATTAGAAGGATAAAATGCTTTGTTTAAAGTTATCTGGATAAAACAGGAGCTTTTTTCCCCGAAGTTGCTAAACGGCGTTTATTTTTTGCCATCTTTTCTTTGTATTCACGAATGTGTTTACTGATTGCTTCCCGTTCTTTTTTTGTCAAAGGTTTGGGGTCAACATAAAAATCAACATTCAGAGGTTCTTTAATTAGTCCCATAATCTTTTATTTAAAATATTTTTCAATTAACGCTCTTGCAGGCAGTGTATCAATAATCATTAAGTGCCCGCCGAAATGATAAGCACCTAACGTTTTTATATAGTGGTCAATTAATTTTGTTTTTGAATGAAAAGAAACAAACCCTTCATACCCCTTTTGAAAAGACAACCTGCAAGCATACGCAACCAAATTACCCGGAACTCCTAAATAAATCTTTGTTCTTCCTTTATTAAATGGGGCGCTTTCAATTAAGTGCAATAAACATGGTCATCCTCAAAACTTATGCTTACAAGACCTTGAATGATATCTGGATTTCCCTGAATCGTTAACTTATAAACCTCTCTATCGTCAGCATCAAGTACTTTTTTCCAATTGAACAACCATCCATTTTTCTTTGTTATTTGATGAATATCTGTTCTTTTCAAATTACTTATCTCAGTAGGAAAACTGTCACCTGAAAGAACGTTTTCAACTGAACGGGTCAGTTTATCAACCTCAAAATCAAGATAATTGATCTTCTTTTTTTGCACTGCACAATTTACGAAAAAAAAACTAACTCTTGTAATGCTTTGCCCTGCGCCAAACTATAATTGAATGCAACACAACACTTAAAAGTATAAGTGAAGCCCCTGCATAAAAACTAAAGCCCAATTCAAGCTGCTCATTGTATAATAAAAACGCTAATAGTATTCCATACAAAGGCTCCAGATTAAAACTAAGATTTACAGTATAAGCTGAAAGTTTTTTCAACGCATTACCCGTTAACATAAACGCCAAAACAGAGCAAACCCATGAAAGGAATAAAAGCCATCCCAGGTTTTGCCAGCCGGGCAAAATAGTTGTTACCGGAAAATAAAAAAGATAAAGAGGCAGCAACAAACTCAACCATAAAAAGCCACCCGTTAACTGATAGGTTAAAACTGTGGCGCTGTTATATATTTTCAAAAAGCGCCTCAGTAACACCATTACAAATGCAAGAAATAACGCACATAAAACCCCCAGTATAATTCCTGTTTTATAACGACCGTCAAAATGAAAAATAATACTGATGCCTGCTATTACAAGAACGCCTAAGATCACTTCTTTAAAATCAATTGGTTTTTTTTCAAGCAAAGGCTCAGTGATGGATGTAAAAAAACCAACTGCTGAAAAGCAAACCAATGCTACAGAAACATTTGCAGCTTTAATGCTGCCGTAAAATGTAACCCAGTGCAATGCAGCCATCAACCCAATACCACTTAACTGCCAAATGTGCCTGACTGAAACTTTTTGTATTTGCTTTGTAATTAAAAACAATACCCACATTGTTGCAGCTGTGAGCAGCAGCCGCCACCACACCAGTAACCCCTCATTCAACGTAATTAAACGACCCAGCACACCTGTAAAGCCTGCCAGAAAAACAGAAGTATGGAGTTGAAGGAATGCTTTCTTCATCACATCAAAGAAAAGCAATAATTAAATGATGGGGCATTTGATTGAATATTATATTTGATTTTTAAACCCAAAAGCGAATGGCGCCCGTTATTACTCTCAAAAATCTATGGAAAAGCTATGGCAGTAAAGCTGTACTCAAAGGGATTGATATTACCATTGAAGCCGGGCAGGTAATTGGTTATATTGGACCCAATGGCGCAGGCAAAAGCACCACTGTAAAAATTTTATGCGGTTTAATTTCTGATTTCACCGGTGAAGTGTTTGTAAATGGCATTGATATTAAAAAAGATCCTGTTGCAGTAAAACAGAAAATTGGTTATGTGCCCGAACTGGCTGAACTCTATGATGTACTTACACCCATGGAATTTTTGGAACTGATGGGTGAGCTTTATAACCTTGAACCTGCTGTTGTAAAAGAACGATCTGTGAAAATGTTATCAGCTTTTGGTTTGGCAGATAACATCAACAACCGGATGGATACGTTTAGTAAAGGGATGCGGCAAAAAGTATTACTCACTTCTGGTTTGCTGCACAATCCTGATATTATTATTTTGGATGAACCCCTGAGCGGACTGGATGCCAACAGTGTGATAATAGTGAAAGACCTGATTACCAAACTGGCGAAAGATGGCAAAACAATTTTCTACTGCAGCCACATGATGGATATAGTTGAAAAAATAAGTGACCGTATTATTCTTATTGATAACGGAACAGTTGTTGCCGACGGAAGTTTTGAACAACTCAGACAGCTAAAAGGCGATACCAGCCTTGAAAAAATATTTGCTGACCTTACAGCTAAAGGCGAACTCAATACTGCTGCCGATCAATTATTACATGCACTTGATTAAACTGTTTCATGAACATCATCAATAAATCTTTGCTGGGCTTTGTACTGCTTCCATCTGCATTTTATAAAAAAGCCGGAGTGCACCTCCCCCACCTCAAAGCAATTTTGCAGGCCAAACTTATCATGGATGACAGAAGGCCCAACACCTTTCAGCAAGTACAACAGCGGAGAAATAAAGAAGAAGCAGTAAGTAATGCAACTTTGGGCACCATCTTCATCAGTCTTTTACTTGGGTGTCTCATGTTATTTGCTTTTGCATTTGGAACCGATTATACCACCAAGCTCACTTTCTTTTTCAGCATGTATATTTTTATGCTGGCCGGAACATTGATTACTGATTTTACCAATGTGCTGATTGACATCAGGGACAATCTCATCATACTGCCAAAGCCGGTGAATGATAAAACGGTAGTGCTTGCCAGACTGCTGCACATTTTTATACATGTAAGCAAATTATCATTGCCTATGTGTGTGCCGGCCATTGTTCTTGTAAGCATTATAAAAGGCATTGCAGGCGGATTGCTGATGCTGCCCATGGTTTTTATTGCAACAGTGTTTACCATCTTTTTGATCAACGCTGTTTATTTAGTGATATTAAAAATTACATCGCCTGAGCGGTTTAAAAGTTTCATCACGTATTTTCAAATTATTTTTGGTGTGCTCATTTTTACCTCCTACCAGGTGGTGCCACGCATCATCAGCCGTGCTCAATTTGAAAATTTTAATATTGCTGATATAAAATGGGTTTGGTTGCTGCCTTCATTTTGGCTGGGGCGTGCATGGGAAGCAATTTATCTTTTAAGAATGAACCGGGGCGATCTTGTTGCCTTAGCGCTCAGCTTTGTACTTCCTGTTGTTTTTATTTATGTTGTTATTACATTTTTTGCCCCTTCATTTAACAGGAAACTTTCCATGATTTCAGGCGGAAGCGAATCAATGCCCACTACCAATACAACTAAAAAAGAAAAAACAAACAGTTCATTAAAAACTAAAATAGCCGCATTGTTTTGTGCTCCCGGTGGTGAAAGAGCCGCTTTTATGCTCAGCTGGAATATGATGAACCGGAGCCGTGAGTTTAAAATGAAAGTGTATCCTGCTATTGGTTACCTGGCTGTTTATATTTTTCTCATACTATTTAACAGTAAAACAACGTCTGTATCTGCTATACAAACTGATGAAACGCAAAAAAAGACAGCGTTTCTTATATTGGTTTACATGAGCAATATGCTTTTATCTGCGGCTGCTCAAAACCTCGTTGTTTCAGATAAATTTAAAGCAGGGTGGATTTATTTTACCGCTCCTGTTACGCAACCGGGCATGCTTATAAGCGGTGGTATAAAAGCAGCGATTGTAAAATTCTTTGTGCCACTGGCAATTTTTATTGCTGCCGGCAGTATGTTTTTTTGGGGAGTTTCAATCATTCCCCATTTAATACTTGGGTTTGCCAATCAATATTTATTCTGCCTGCTTAGCTGTTTTATTTTTGTAAACAAACTTCCTTTTTCATCGCCACCACAAACTGCATCAGGCGGCAGTTCATTTATAAGAGGCATCCTGATTATGATGCTACTGGGAATACTGGGGCTGATTCATTACCTACTCTTTGATTATGTACCGGCTGTTTCAATCATTGCAGTAATCGCCTGCGGCGCAGCTTTTTTACTGATGAAACAAATTCAGCAAAAATCATGGAATCAAATGAAGCTTGAATATCAGGATTGATTGGATTACTCACCCGTAACCATTTCTGCACCGGAGGCAGCACTCATGAGAGAAGCTGAACTGTTACTTTTCATTCTTCTCCGGTAATTTTTAAACACACTTTGCCATCTTAAGTTGAGCACACCAAGAATGCCTTCTTTTACAATGCCTTTGTTCATTTTGCTCACACCCAGTTTGCGGTCAATAAACGTAATGGGCGCTTCGGCAATTTTAAAATGCAGTTTCCAGGCTGCAAATTTCATTTCAATCTGGAAAGCATAACCAACAAATGATATTTCATCAAGGTTAATCGTTTCCAGTACTTCTTTTTTATAACATACAAAACCGGCAGTGGGGTCTTTTAACGGCATCCACAAAATCATACGGGTATAATACGAAGCGCCTTTTGATAAAAAATTTCTGTCCCAGGGCCAGTTTTCAACTGCTCCGCCTTTTACATATCGGCTCCCCACAGCAACATCGGCACCACCTGTTTTACAGGCATCATACAAACGGTTTAAATCATTTGGGTTGTGACTGAAATCGGCATCCATTTCAAAAATAAACTCATAGCCTTTATTAATGCACCACCGGAAACCATGGATATAAGCCGTACCCAAACCCAGCTTTCCTTTCCGCTCTTCAATAAATAATTCGCCATCATATTCTTTCATCAGTTCCTTTACAATGGATGCTGTACCATCAGGCGATCCGTCATCAATAATCAAAACATGAAAGCCTGTGTTTAACGAAAACACAGCACGGATAATGCTTTCCACATTATCTTTTTCATTGTACGTTGGTATGATAACTATTTTTTCCAAACTCTTTATTGGTACAACCGCAATTTAACTGAAAACAAGAATGAATAATAAGGGTTATAATGCCCTTCTTTACGTTTAGTTCTTTTTTAACAGGGTGCGGTTTAAAATTTCAGTAAGCTTTTGCTTGGTATGTAAAGGAAAATCACCACGCATCATCCAATCATAATATTGTGGTTCCTGTTTCAGTACATCGGCCACTGCTCTTCCTTTATGTTTTCCGAAATTAAAAACTTCTTTTCCATTTTCCATGATGAAACGCCTTGCGAAATCCACAATTTCTTCCTCACCTGTTGCTTTTAAAATTGTTTCAACAGATGTGCCAAGCTGGGGATAACGTTCCACCTGCGCTTGAAGTACTTCCCATGTGGCATTAGCATCAATCTCAGCGCTGTGGGCGCCATCCAGGTTTTTATTGCAATAAAATTTATAGGCGGCCGATAAAGTACGCTGCTCCATTTGATGAAAGATGCGCTGCACATCCACCAGCTTGCTGGTTTTTAAATCAATTTCAATACCCACACGTAAAAATTCTTCCATTAATATCGGAACATCAAAACGGTTACTGTTATAACCACCCAAATCACATCCATCAATAAACTGCTTTATTTCATTGGCCGCCTGTTTAAAAGCAGGCGCATCTTTTACCATTTCATTGGTAATACCATGCACTTCAGTAGCACCGGGAGGAATGGGCATTTCAGGGTTAATCAGCTTCCGTTTTACCTGCTTTGTTCCATCGGGCATTATCTTAATGATGGCAATTTCAAGAATACGGTCGCTGCCAACATTTACACCCGTGGTTTCCAGGTCAAAAATGGCTAAGGGTTTTTTAAGCTCTAAACTCATGGATGATTCGGTTTGGGAATGGCTGATATTGCTAAAATCAATCGGTAATTGTTCATTCATGGGCAAATGTACTAAAACAGCCCCTGAAAGCGTTTAGGGTAAATAAAAAAGACGGAGTTTGTGAAGAATGTTTAAAAGTTTTACATTTACTCCGTTAAAAATCCATAAAAAATGAAAAAACTCATCACTCTTCTGATCACCATTGTTACAGTTGCATTTGTTGCAGCTTCCTGCACCAGTACGGGAAAAATGGGCTGCCCCACCAACACAGTTTCCAATAAACCTTTCCGTGCTTAAGTTGTTATACTCAAAACAGTTTATGAACTGGAAATATTTAGAGTCGCCCGAAGAATTGGATCATATCGTTGCTGCATCGCACAATAGCCCGCAGGTTATTTTTAAACACAGCACCCGCTGCAATATCAGCGCCATGGCTAAAAGCCGTTTAGAGCGTGCCCAAAAGCCGGATGAGATTACGTTTTATTATCTGGATTTATTAAGCTTCCGACCCATTTCCAATAAAATTGCTGAAATATTTCATGTAGAACATGAATCGCCACAGGTACTGGTGATTAAAGATGGAAAATGTATTTACAGCGAAAGCCACAGCGGTATTCAAATGGATGAGATACTGGAACATACTGTATTGAATTAACTGCGCCTGCCTGTATTTGCAATCTGCAATCATTGCTGTAAAATGAACAGAAAAAGAAAGATCGTTTTTTTAATTGATGCTATTGGCGCTTTTCTTTCAGCATTACTACTGTTAATAATCCTTTTATTTTTTCAGCAGGAAACCGGTATTCCGCCGGATGTACTTAAAATCTTAATTGTTATTGCCGGTTTTTATTTTTTCTTTTCGGTATTTTGTTATTTCATGATTAAAGAAAGCTGGCGAAAAATGCTGAGGATTTTAATTGGTTTGAATTTGATTTATTGTGTTTTAAGCCTGGCCGTTGTTTTACTTTTTTGGAATGAACTTACTGTACCCGGGAAATTGTACCTGTTCCCTGACGTGCTGGTTCTTTTATTTTTAATAAATTTTGAGAGGAGGCAACTTGATTTGTTTTCGGCTCCCGGCAAATCTTAATTGGATTAGATTTTTCAAAATCTGATACGTCTTTTGATGTTAAAACATCAAAGCCGCCTTACGGGGCAGCTTTGTTTGTAGTCATAATCAACAGAACGCCGGATCTTACTATTTCTTTTTTCCTGGATTTTCGATTGCAGCCTGTGCTGCTGCCAGTCTTGCAATTGGCACACGGAAGGGTGAGCAGCTTACATAGTTCATTCCAATACGATGACAGAATTTTACACTTGCAGGATCACCACCATGTTCACCGCAAATACCCACTTTAAGATTGGGTTTTGTTTTGCGTCCGTTATCTGTTCCTGCTTTTATTAATTGCCCAATACCATCCTGGTCAATAGTTTGGAATGGATCATCGGGCAAAATTTTCAGATCAAGATACTTGGGTAAGAACCCGCCGATATCATCCCGGCTGAATCCAAAGCTCATCTGTGTAAGATCATTGGTACCAAAGCTGAAGAAGTCGGCCACCTTTGCCATATAATCTGCACATAATGCGGCACGTGGCGTTTCAATCATAGTACCATACAGGTAAGGGATTTTTTTCACTTTGATTTTAGCACACACCTCAGCATACACCCTGTCAACAATTTCTTTTTGATGCCGCAACTCATGTGCTATGACGGTAACTGGTATCATTATTTCAGGTAATGCTTTTTTGCCTGCTTTTAGTAACTCTGCAGTTGCTTCAAAAATAGCACGCACCTGCATTTCTGTAATCTCGGGATAGCTGATGCCCAGCCGCACACCACGGTGACCCAGCATGGGATTGTTTTCGTGCAATGCCAAAACTCTTCTGCGCAACACACTCATGCTAATGCCCAGTTCTTTACTCAACTGCTGCAACTTGTCTTTATCATGCGGAACAAACTCATGCAGCGGAGGATCGAGCAAACGGATGGTTACGGGATGACCGTTCATAACCTTCAATGTATCTTTCACATCTTTCTTTACATACTTAAACAGGCCATTCAGCGCATCTCTTCTTTCTTTCTCTGTTTTACTCACAATCATTTTACGCAATTGAAACAAAGGCTCTTCACTTCCTTCGCCATAAAACATATGTTCTGTGCGGAAGAGGCCGATGCCTTCAGCGCCAAATTTTACAGCCTGTATGGCATCTTCAGGTGTTTCAGCATTGGCACGCACACCAATTTGTTTGGTGGCATCTACCAGCTTCATTAAATCTTTGTAACTCTGATTTTTTTCAATATCTATATCCACCAATGGCATCTGTCCTTCATACACAAGACCTTTGGTACCATTTAAACTAATCCACTCTCCTTCTTTAATAATAGTATCATTCTTTGCTTTAAAATATTTTGATTCCTGGTGAATTTCAATATCATTACAACCTACAATACAGCATTTACCCCAGCCACGTGCTACCAGTGCGGCATGCGATGTCATGCCACCTTTGGTGGTTAAAATAGCCTGTGCTTTGTGCATACCATCCACATCTTCCGGGCTGGTTTCTTCACGCACCAAAATCACCTTCTCTCCTTTTGCAGCCCATGCCACTGCATCAGCAGATGTAAACACCACTCTTCCTTTTGCACCACCGGGGCCGGCAGGCAATCCTTTTGCAATAACAGCATGAGTTAATTCAGCTTTCGGATCAAGCATGGGCAATAACAATTCAACCAATTGATTGGGCGCTACACGCATGATGGCAGTTTTGGCATCAATCAATTTTTCTTTAAACATTTCAGTTGCCATACGAACGGCTGCTACGCCATTACGTTTGCCCACACGGCATTGCAGCATGTAAAGTTTTCCTTTTTCAATGGTAAACTCAATATCCTGCATGTCTTTATAATGTTGTTCCAGGCGTTTTTGATAACCGTATAATTCTTTATAAAGTGCGGGCATTAATTTTTCAAGTGAAGTATATTGTTTGCTTTGCTCGTTCATGGAATATTCGTTTACCGGAGCCGGAGTTCTGATGCCTGCCACCACATCTTCACCCTGCGCATTTACAAGGTACTCGCCATAGAAATGATTTTCACCATTGCCGGGGTTACGTGTAAAAGCAACACCTGTACAACTGTCATTACCCATATTGCCAAACACCATTGCCTGTACATTTACTGCAGTGCCCCACTCATCAGGAATTTTTTCTATACGGCGGTAATCAATGGCACGCCTGCCGTTCCAACTGGCAAATACAGCGCCGATGCCTCCCCATAGTTGCTGCAGGGGGTCTTCAGGAAAATCAACACCCAATATTTTCTTTACTGTTTTTTTGTAATCTGCCACCAGTTCTTTTAATTCATCAACCGTTAATTCGGTATCGCTTTTATAATCCTGTTGTTTTTTGATGTGTTCTAATTTTTCATCCAGCAGTTTGCGGATGCCTTTGCCGCCTTTTGGTTCTATGCCATTTGCTTTTTCCATTACCACATCCGCATACATCATAATTAAACGGCGGTAAGCATCATAAGCAAAACGTTCATCACCACTTTGCGTAATAATGCCTTTAATGGTTTGTTCATTCAATCCAATATTCAACACCGTATCCATCATGCCGGGCATACTTCTTCTGGCACCTGAGCGAACGGATAATAACAGCGGATTTTTTTCATCACCATATTTTTTGCCTGTAATAGCTTCCATTTTTGCAAGAGCTGCATCCACCTGTGCTTTTAAAAGCCTGGGATAGGTTTTTCGGTTGGCATAATAGTAGGTACATACTTCGGTAGTTACAGTAAAACCGGGAGGAACCGGTAAACGGAGTTTGGGATGCCCTGCCATTTCGGCCAGGTTGGCTCCTTTGCCGCCGAGTAAATTTTTCATTGCTTCATTACCATCGGCTTTGCCACCGCCAAATGAATACACATACTTGCCTGCTTTTTTTGTTGCCATGATTCCTGATTTTAGTGAGTGATAAAACAATAGCCTTATGATGTTTTGAATGATTCATTTATAAACCGGGTAAATGTAAAAGCGCATGAAATAGTGAGAAATGATATGCGGCACAAAAAGGGCTAATAACCGTCAGCAGGTGGCCACCCAATGTTTTTTAAACAAAGGATAAAAACAAAAAAGAAATAGCCAGCAGCTATTGACATTGTGTTTTATTTTCTCATACTTTGTACTGCTTATTACCTCTGCTGCTATTTGTTGCTGCCTCAAAAAAGCATCCTGCCATTATTCACTTTAAAAAAAATCAAACGTATGCGTAAACTTTCTATCGGAATGATTGCATTCCTGTTCTTTGCAATTGCCTGTAACAATGAGGCAAAAAAAGATGCCCCTTCCACTGAACCTGCTACTACTGAAACCAAACAACAACCAGCTGAGTTTGCTGATGCCAAGTATACAGCAGTTGGTAAAAATTTCCTTGCCAACATGACTTCAGGAAATATGGATGCCTGGGGAAATGACATGGCTGATAATGTGGTATGGATATGGAACAGCGGCGACAGTGTAGCCGGTAAAACGGCTGTTCTTGCATATTGGAAAGACAGAAGATCCAAGGTTATTGACTCCATATCATTCTCCAATGATATTTGGCTGCCAATAAAAGTAAACCAGCCACAGAAAACTGAGCAAGCCGGTGTTTGGCTGCTGGGATGGTACCAGATAAAGGCTAAATACAAAACAGGAAAATCAATGGGTCAATGGTCGCATATTGATTATCATTTTGATGCTAATGATAAAGTGGACAGAGTAATACAATATTTAGACAGAGCGCCCATTAATGCAGCAATGGCCAAATAAAATAGAAATCAAAAAAAAAATCAAAAAAGGCATTCTCTGATTGAATGCCTTTTTTAATACCTGTTCAAAAAAAAAATATGCTGTTTATAAAATTTCATTTTGAAATATGAAATGAATTTGTAATTTGCGTTCAGGTGTTTTTCATAAGTTAGCAACGGCCGACTCTTTTTAGGGTTGGCCTTTTTTAAAAGCTTATTTTTTATATACCCACTTACTTCTTCCCCTTTACCCATTTCTCCAGCCACATGTGTTCCTCCCACAGCAAATGCAAAATATTTTCTTTGCCACGGTAGCCATGTGCTTCGTATGGTAATGTTACATAACGTACATTACCCCCATTGCCTTTTAACGCTGCAAACATTCTTTCGCTTTGAATGGGGAAAGTTCCCGTATTATCATCAGCCTCGCCATGCACTAAGAGAATGGGTGTTTTTAACTGATGTGCAAAACTAAACGGGCTCATATCAAAATACAATTGAGGCACTTGCCAATAAGTTCGGTCCTCATTCTGAAAACTGAAAGGTGTAAGCGTTCTGTTATAAGCGCCGCTTCTTGCAATACCCGCTTTAAACCAATTGGTATGAGCCAGTAAGTTTGCCGTCATAAACGCACCATAGCTGTGACCGCCCACACCCACTCTTGTACTGTCGCCCACACCCATATCAGAAAGTTTATCAATAGCAGCTCTTGCATTTAATTTCAACTGTTCAATAAAATCATCGTTGGGTTTTTTATCAGCGCTTGTTGCTACAATCGGCATTTCTGCATTATCCAAAACAGCATAGCCCTGTGTTACCCAAAATATGGGAGAACCCCAGTTGATACGTACAAATGTATTTTTTGAACCACGCACCTGTGCTGCATCACGTGCATTGGTAAACTCTCTTGGATAGGCCCACATTAAGATTGGCAATTTTCGATCTCTTGCTGCATCATAACCTTTGGGTAAATACAAATCGCCTGTTAAATCAACACCATCAGCACGTTTGTAAGAGATTTTTTGCTTGCTGATGCCTTCCAGCGCAGGATAAGGATTGGAGAAATTAGTAATCTGCTCTTCCTTTTGCATACTGTTGGGCATTTTAATCCAGTAATTGGGAACAACAGTTGGTGTTTCCCTGCGGGTTAATATTTTTAACGTTTTGGGGTCAAGCACATCCACAATTACTTCATAAGCATCTTCACTGCAACGCCAGAGAATTTCATTTTTCTTTGTACCCAAATCAAAACGGGATAAGAAAGGCAAATCACCTTTGGGCGATGCCCCTGTGGTATTGTTCATGAGCAGTTGATTGTTTTCAGGAATTACTACTTCTCTGCCAAATTGGTTTTTGGTGGTAACAGGATTTCCCAAATCAGCATAAGCATCATTTAAACTTCTTTCCAGCAGCAATTCCATTTCACCTGTTGAAGGATTAACACGGCTCAGCCATGTACGTGCCTTACCACGCAGCACTTCATATGCCAATGCAAAGCTGCTGTTGCCCCAATCAGTTCCTGCATAACGGTTTTTTGTTTTGAACAGTTCTTTTGCTTCACCGCTAAAGGGTGCAGGCAAAGCATACACAGCATCACGAAACTCAGCAGTGTTTTTTATCAAACCTCCATCCAAAGGTTTGCACCATACAACAGTTGCTGCTTCATCATCTCTCCACTCAATACTTCTTGGAACATCCTGCACATTGTCATTACCCGCAGGTGCGGTTTCACTTGAAGGAAGTTTTACCAGTTCTTTAATAAGTTTACCACTGGCATCATGAATGGTTACAGTTGAATTAAATCCTCCTGCAGGTACTGCATACGAATAAGGTTTGCTGATGGTACGAACCAGTAAATATTTTTTATCAGGCGATACACTTGCTGATGCATAAATGGCAGGTGCATTGATTTTTGTTTCCACACCATTTACATTTTTCACTAATTGTGCTTTGGTAAAAAATTCAAACAAACTTTCATCATACGGACTCTTGATTAAATCCTGGAAAGTAGGACGGGGTGAAGCGCTTCCATAATTTTCCTGCACTGTCGGGCCTTTGGGTGTGCCTCGTCCTGATTTTGGTTGACTCATTTTGGTTAAAAAAGCAGGGATAAGATATGCTTTTTTAATCCTGATTTAG
>JAIEQM010000074.1 GCA_019747705.1 Chitinophagaceae bacterium
AGGTCTCATAAATTTCGTACAGCTTGAATTTTATGAGATGTCTTCCCGCAAAAGCGGGACAAGCTGTTCCTCGACATAACGAAACGCTTAACTTAATGACATTGCGCCCCGGGGTCTGGTGTTAATCATCGTAAACGTAGATGTAATGATGGCCAAACGCAAGATGAGCTTAACTGAGTTTGCTGAGAAAGTGGATTTAACACTGGCCAATCTTTCCATCTTAAAAACAGGAAAAGCAAAAGCGGTTCGTTTCAGTACATTGGAAGCACTGTGCAAAGCACTGGATTGTCAGCCTGGTGATTTGCTGGAGTATAAAATGGAATAAAGCAATGCTTCCCTCCCAAACCTGCTTCAAATGAAACCAGTGATCACATTATCGCTTTCATTTTGTTTTCCAGGAATTTTTGCGTGAAACAATCGCTATATAAAAATTCTCCTGTGTTTTGCAGGAGGATTTTTATATAGATGTTTTTTTTGAATTTTAATGTAAAACATCTAAAATTGTTTTTTATAAAGTAACTGAATATGGAAAAACATGAATCCGATTACAACATAATTGATTGGTGGAAAAAAGTGGTATTTAAGAATTATGCAAATTTTACAGGCAGAGCCAGAAGGGCAGAGTATTGGTATTATGTATTGTTTAATTGCATCCTTGCTATCCTGGTATTCATTTTGATTTCCTATTTATCATATCTTCCTGATGCTTTTTTTTCCGGGGTTATTTTTGTGGTTGTTATTGCCGGAATGGCGCTTATTGTTCCAACACTTGCAGTTATAGTAAGGCGATTGCACGATATTAATAAAAGCGGCTGGTATTATTTTTTTCGATTTATCCCTCTTGTTGGCCCTATTTTAATGTTAATAGGGCTATTTACAGATGGAGACAGATACAGGAATCAATAGGGGGAAGATCCAAAAAACCCATCACTACCGGAACTGGAGTTCACAGGGCAGTAATTTCAATCATTTCATTTTAAAGAAGGCGTCAGTAATGTCGCCTTTTTCGTTTACTTTTAATCAAACGCTTTTTCAAATGGCCAAAGCAAAAAAAGAGGCTGCACCAAAACCAACAACACAAAACTCAGCAGCAAAAAAATCCTCCGCCAAAAAAACTGAAACCAAATCAATCATGAATAAGCAACAACGTTACGAAGACCATCATTTTATTGATACCACCAAACCGGTTTGGAATTATTCAAGATTTGAAGGCGATGATATTGCCAATTTTCAAAACGGCACTAATTACCGCTGCTATGAACTCTTTGGCTCGCATGCAATGAATGTGCTGGATACTGATGGTTATTATTTTGCAGTATGGGCGCCCAACGCAACATTTATTTCTGTTATCGGAAATTTTAATAACTGGAACCCGTTAAGCCATCCGTTACATGTGCGTTTAGATAACAGTGGTATATGGGAAGGCTTTATTCCCCATTTCAAAAAAGGAGATGCTTACAAATATCATATACACGGCTATGCAGGATTGAAATTAGATAAGGGTGATCCGTATGCCAACTTTTGGGAAGTGCGGCCCAACACGGCATCCATCACCTGGAATTTAGATTACAGCTGGCGAGATGAAGAATGGATGAAGGTGAGAAAAGACCACAACAAATTAGATGCGCCATGGAGTGTGTATGAAGTGCATCTGGCAAGCTGGATGCGGCCCGACAGAAACAATGAAGAAGTGTATCACAGCTATGATTATTTTGCTGATAGGCTGGTGAACTATGTAAAAGAAATGGGCTTTACACATATTGAGCTGATGCCGGTGATGGAGCATCCCTTTGATGGAAGCTGGGGTTACCAGGGCGCAGGGTATTTTGCACCCACATCACGATACGGCACACCGCAACAATTCATGAATTTGGTAGATCGTTTTCATGAAGAAGGTATTGGTGTGATACTCGATTGGGTGCCTTCACATTTTCCGTATGATGCACATGGTTTGTTTATGTTTGATGGTACTCATACCTATGAGTATGCTGATATGCGTAAAGGCTATCATCCTGACTGGAACAGTTATATTTTCAATTATAAGAGGGGAGAAGTAAAATCATTTCTCATCAGCAGCGCCATGTATTGGCTTAAAGTTTATCATATTGATGGATTGCGGGTTGATGCAGTATCATCAATGCTTAAACTCAATTATTCAAGAACAGCAGGGCAGTGGGAGCCTAATGAATTTGGTGGTGATGGAAATTTAGAAGCAATAGCATTCATCAAAGATTTAAATGAAACCATCTTTCGTGATTTGCCCGATGTACAAACCATTGCTGAAGAAGCTACAGACTGGCCGGGTGTGAGCAAACCAACTTTTTCTGACGGCCTGGGCTTTGGAATGAAATGGATGATGGGCTGGATGCATGATACACTCAAGTATTTTAAACAGGATCCGTTATATCGTCAGCATCAGCAGGATCAATTCACCTTCAGCATGATGTATTACTATGATGAGAATTTTATGTTGCCGCTTAGTCATGATGAAGTGGTGCATGGCAAAAGCCCCATGTTGTATAAAATGCCGGGCGATGAATGGCAGAAATTTGCCAATCTGCGTTTGATGTACAGTTATATGTTTACGCACCCGGGAGGTAAACTCCTCTTTATGGGAAATGAATTTGGAGCTACCAGTGAATGGAATTATAAAAGTGAACTCCAATGGGAGCTTTTACAATATGATGCCCACAGAGGTGTGCGTGAATGTGTAAAAGATCTTTGCCATTTATTAAAAGAGGAGCCCGCTTTATACGAGAACCAGTTCAATCAATTTGGCTTTGAATGGGTGGATTTGAACCATCGCAGTGAATCGGTTGTTGTATTCAAACGTAAAGGCAAAAAAGATGCGGATGATATAGTAGTGGCGCTGAATATGACTCCGGTTGTTCGGGAAAACTGGAAAATACATGTTCAGGGAAAGGCTAAATGGAAGGAAATTTTCAACAGCGACCATCAAAAATACTGGGGCACCGGAAACACATTTAACCCGGAAATTGAAACTAAGACTGTTGATAAAAAAGAAAAATGGTATGAGATCAGCCTTCATTTACCTCCCCTGGGTGCTGTTTTGCTTAAATAAAACCCTTAAAAAAGGAAAAAACGGCAGGGTTTTAGCAGGTAATTCTACGTCAATTTCTATTTTTATTGGGAAAGATTTAAACAATTCAACAACCAATCCATGAAAAGCTATTTAATAACCACAGTGTTTCTTTTTCTCTGCACTTCACTTTTGGCCCAAAACAGGGACAGCTCCAAAGTATTTTTAGAAAAAGCCAATATTGCAAAGCAGGAACGCCGCATACAGCTTGCCATGAACTTATACGAAAAAGCTGTTGCATCTGATACAACAAATATTGAGGCATTAAAAACAATGGGCGAGTATGCGCTTGAAACCCGCAACTACCGTCAGGCTGTGGAGGCGTTTACAAGATGGAACCGTTTGGAACCGGATAATGAAGCTCTCTTTCAGCAAATGGCCAATCTCTATTTCAATTTGGGGCGTTATAAAGATGCACTGGACTTTACTGAGAAATGGGAAAAACTGCATCGTGATAAGCCCATGCATTATATAGCCGGGATGTGCTATTATTATCTTGAAAATTATCCTTACGCTATCAACCGTTTATTGTACGCTGCTGAAAAAGATACCACCAATGCCAATATGTATTACACCATTGGCAGAAGTTATGTGGAGATGGAGCGTTACAAACAAGCCATCCCTTTCTATAAAAAGGCGGCAACTATTGATACAACCAATTCCCGTTACGTATATGAAATGGGGATGGTCTATTACTCCATACCGGATGATAAGAATGCCATTGCTATGTTTGAACTGGCAGCGCAGAGGGGCTGGAACCAAAATGCTGATTATTTTGAAAACCTGGCTTACAGTTATATGAACATTGGCAATTTTGCAAAATCCACTGAAAACCTTCAGAAATCGCTGGAAAAAAGACCCTACAGCGTTTCTGTAACATACGCTCTTGCTGAATCATTTTATAAAAGTGGTCAGTACCAGGCGGCTATTGATAACTGGGATAAGGTGCTGCAACTGGATAATAAGAGCGCCCGCTCCCTGTATATGATTGGTATGAGTTACCAGAAAATGGGGCAGAAAGAAAAGGGGATGGCCCTTTGTGATAAGGCCATTGAAATGGATCCGTCCCTTTCAGGTCTTAAACAAAAGAAGATGGACATAGGTATGTAAGTTTCATTTCCTGATAATAAATAAGAGGGGCAGCCATAAAGTTGCCCCTTTTTGCATAATGAGACTCTGCGGGGCAGCGTTATAACAAAACCAAGACTCTATTCTACACCAGAACAGGCCATATTCTGATATTAAATGAACAACAACTGATCCAGGGCTGCATCAGAAATGATGAGCAATGCCAGAAGCTATTATTTGAGCGCTTCGCCGGCAAGATGCTAACTGTGTGCCTGCGCTATGCAGTGGACACGATGGAGGCAGAAGATATATTACAGGAATCTTTTGTAAAAGTGTACCGCAATCTCAGCCAGTTCAAATTTGAAGGTTCTTTTGAAGGATGGGTGCGCCGTATTGTAGTCAATACCGCCCTCAAGCATTGCCAGAAAAAGAAGATAAGATTTGATGAAATAAAGCCGGATGTAACACAGCAGCAGGGCAGTATGGAACCATCTGCTTACACACACCTGGGTGAGAATGATTTGATGCGTTTGATCAGCAATCTTCCCGAAGGTTATAAAGTAGTGTTTAACCTTCATGTTATTGAAGGCTACAGCCATGAAGAAATAGCAGAAATGCTCAGCATAAAAGACAGTACCAGCCGCTCTCAGTTAGTGAAAGCCAGAAGGTACTTACAGAATGAAATTTTAAAACTGCAAAAAACTGTTGCGGTATGACGGACAAACTGTTTGATGAATTTGTAAAATCCAAACTGGAACAATATGACTCCGGCGCTCCTATGCATGTGTGGGAGCGGATGAAGAAAGATAAGGATGATGATCCTAAAGGCTTTTTCTTTTGGCGAAACCGCTACCTCCTGTTAATCGGTGCCTTGTTTTTAGCAACAGGCATTGGTTACCTGTTAATGCAGCGTGATTCAAACAATCATCCATCTGCAGCAGCAACGGGTGCAGGTAACTCTAATGCTATTGAATCTCAAAATCGAACTCAAATAACAACAACTACAACAAACAACTCAACTGGGGATAAAACAAATTCAGCCGGCACGCCAGCTTCATCTTCTGCAACTGACATTAGAAGTGAAAGTAATACAGATACAGGTATGAGTGCAAATAACCCGGCTGTAAGCCATCAGCAATTAACTGCTTCAGCAGCGCAATCTGTAAAATTGAAAAATAATTTGAGCGGTAGTAAGAATGATGTAAACAACACGAATCCTTCCGGTACTATTTTCAAACAATCACGAAACAAAAAAGCAGTTCAGCAAGTAAAAAATAAATTGGCAGGAACCGGAAACTCAAACTTAATTTCTGCAGTGAATGGTAATACATCCGTTAATAACTCATCCTTAGCATCCAATCAACCCTATTCCATATCGCTTTCAGGCTTTCAGCCCAAACCATATTTGCCACCGTTCAAATTGGGGAATATTGCTATGCCTGATAGCAAACCTTCCTGTCCAACCATAACAGGTCCACGCAGAAGAGATTTTTATATTGAAGCATACCTGTCTCCGGATTATAACGTACGCAGTTTAAGTGTCAGCAATGCCCCATCCGGTTATCTTACTGAGCGAAACAATACTGAAGGTTACCGCACCAGCTACAGTGCAGGTGTACGTGCTGTTAAAAACATTGGAGAAAAAACATTAATCAAAGCGGGCATTAATTACAGCCAGATCAATGAACGGTTAAGAATGGTAACTGAAAATTCTAAACAGTTAACGCAAATCATCACCATCAGAACAGTAATACGTTCACCCGGCGATACATTGTTTGTAAGAGATACGATGTATTTTGAACAGACAGGTACAAGATACCGCACTACCTATAACCGTTATCGTTTTATTGATTTGCCACTCATATTTTCTTATGAATTCGGTAACCCTGATTTAATACACTTTGCTGTAAATGCAGGGCCTGTATTTAATATCACTTCTTTTTACGGTGGTGAAGTACTGGATACTTCTTATAAACCGTTGCGTATTTCCACCAGCAGCGGCACCGGCGTAAACAACTGGCGCAGTAATATTGGTATTGGTTTATTTGCCAGTGTTGCCATGTATAAGAAACTGAATGATCATATTGATTTGTTTGCGGAGCCTTATATGCGTTATAATTTTAATCCCGTAACACAATCAAACAATTTTATAAAACAACGTTATATCATAACTGGTATGCAGCTCGGTATCAGGTTTAATTTAATTCCTCCCGGGCATCGTTACCGTTAAAAAATGAATCTCATGATTACGGAAGTTTCTTATACCTGGAAAAACACCCTTTTTAAAAAATAGTATGATGAAACAATATTCAGTGAAACTCTTATCCGTCTGTATATTTTTTTTAGCATCCTGCGTAAAAAAGGATTCAGATGTTTTTGTACCCAATCCCGGTCAGCAATTAGACAGTGCATGGACATCTGTATTGCCATCTAATGCACAGGTGCTGCAGCTTGCACAAAAGATTGCAGGTAGCGTAAGTGTAGCTGATTTGAATCTGGCTGTTGATTCTGTTATACGGACTAACACAAGTTTAACTGTTGAGTGCCCACGTGAATCATTACTGGTGGGAACAAATGTGGCAACCGGTGTTATTAAAGCAGAATATGTATTGATACAGAAGAAAGGCGATTTTATACGATATGGAGTGCCAACAGTTTCTAATCGTTTTCCTCTTGAATCTGGCGGCGCCGTTTATTTAAAACTTACCAGTGCATCAGGCGCTGCGGTTACTGTATCATCATCAAAAAAAATTTATTTTAAGTATGCTGATACAACAGCCAGGCAGGGTATGAATTTATTTTATGCATCACTTTTACCAACTGCCGCATCTTTAGCTAACTGGCTGCCAGCAAATGATGGTTCTGTTGTAACCACATGGTCATCTAACACGGCACCTTTTAAAGGATATGTATTTGCAACATCACGTACAGGCTGGTTAAGTGCTGACCGTTTATATGAACCTGCACTTGCAACTACGGAAGCAAGTATTGTAATGCCCAATCTGTTTTCCAATGCCAATACTTCTGTGTATATGATATTTAAAAATTACAGAACCGTATTAAATATGGGTGGCAGTGCAGATACCCGTAAATTTTCGCACCCTGATATTCCTTTGAATTTTGATGTAAAGATCATCACCATTTCAAAAGTGGCTGATACTTATTATGTTGGTGTAAAAGAGGATAAAATCACACCGAAGTACAGCACCTTTATCCGTCCAGAAGTTTCAAATATTGATAAAATTAACCAACTCATTAACGGCTTGTAAAGCAGCCTCTGTATAAACCGGGTCCGTTTATAAAAAACGGACTTTTTTGTGCTTATATCCGCATTTGTGGAAACTGCATTACAGTTGCTTACCACCATTTTTTGGTAAATTTGCAGCTATGAGTTTAGAGAAAAGCAAACAGGTAAAGGTTGCAATTCTTGATTTATACCAGGGCGTTGCCAACCAGGGCATGCGATGTATCCGTGAAATCCTGAACCTTTTTGGAGAAGAGCATCAGATCGATTTAAATTGGGATGAGTTTAATGTTCGTGAGCAGAACGCAGTACCTGATCTTTCTTACGATATTTATATTTCTTCCGGCGGGCCCGGTAATCCATTTGATGGTGAAGGAAAACAATGGGAAGAAAATTATTTTAACTGGTTGCAAGCGGTTATTAGCTGGAATGCTGATGAACGTAATGAACAAAAGAAATATGTATTCTTTATCTGTCATTCATTCCAGATTGCCTGCAGGTTTTTTAATGTAGGCACTGTGTGTGCCCGTAAATCAACCGCCTTTGGAGTGTTTCCTGTTCATTTTGTAAAAAGTAATTATACTGAACCTGTTTTTGATGGGTTAAAAGATCCGTTTTATGCTGTTGACAGCCGTGATTACCAGGTAATACAACCTGATATTAAAGACCTGAAGAAGCGGGGCATTAAACTATTGTGTATTGAGAAAGAACGCCCGCATGTAGCATTGGAGCGGGCCATCATGTCTGTTCGTTTTAATGAATACATGATTGGTACCCAGTTTCATCCTGAAGCGGATGCACCGGGAATGAGCATGTATTTACAAACTGATGAGAAAAAGAAAACTGTTATTGAAAACCACGGCTATGAAAAATGGAAAAGCATGATTGAACACCTGGGTGACCCTGATAAAATTATGTGGACTTACTCTCATATACTTCCCAACTTTTTATATCAATCTGTTTTCAGCAGGGAATATGTAACTGCTTAATTTCTTTCTTTGTTTTTCGCCGAAACCATCTATTTTTAAGCAGCAAAAACAGTTGTATATGGTAAGCTCATTGCGCAAAGCATTCAATGAACAATTTACTGCGGAGAAATATGAAGCATTTTTAAAAGACCTGCACAGCCTGCACCCCGGCGATATTGAATTTCGTGTTTGTGAAACTCCGGTATTTGTAGATAAAACATTTACGGATAAACTGATGCATGCGTGCGAAAGTATTGTGGATGTTATTTGTGATGATGATTTTTTGAAGCTGACGGAAAATGCAATTCCTCCCGGCGAAAAAGTGCCCAATGAAGCAAAGATTTCGCACATGATTTCCTTTGACTTTGGTGTTTGTATCAATGACCAGGGAGAACTTGAACCACAGTTGATTGAAATGCAGGGTTTCCCCACACTCTATGCCTTTCAGGTATATTATCCTGAAATTGTGGAGAAACATTTTTCTATTCCTTCCAATTACAGTCATTATCTCAACGACTATACCAAAGAAACTTATCTTGAAATGCTGCGAAAACTCATTGTGGGTGATTTGCAAAAGGAACAGGTCATTCTTCTTGAAATTAATCCTGATGAACAAAAAACAAGAATTGATTTCCGTTGCACCAAAGATTATTTGGGAATTGAAACGGTGAACTTAACAGATTTAATCAGGGAAGACAAAAAACTTTATTATATCAATAACGGTATAAAGACAGAAATCAAAAGAATATACAACCGCATCATCTTTGATGATTTTAAAGCCAACCGTGCCAGCCTTGGTAATGTGGTGGACATTACTGCTGACCTTGATGTGGAATGGGTACCGCATCCCAACTGGTTTTACCGCATCAGCAAATACACATTGCCATATATTAATCACCAGTTTGTGCCGCAAACATTTTTTTTGAATGAAGTGAAGCAGTTGCCGGATGACCTGGAACATTATGTACTCAAGCCTTTATTTTCTTTTGCCGGGCAGGGTGTAAAGATTGATGTAACCAAAGAAGATATTGACGCCATTGAAGACCCTGAAAATTATATCCTCCAGCGAAAAGTAAGATATGCTGATGTTATTGAAACACCTGATGTGCCTGCCAAAGTGGAAATTCGCATGATGTATGTATGGCTGGAAGGTGATGCCCGTCCGCATGCTGCTGTAAACCTTGCACGTATGAGCAAAGGTAAAATGATTGGCGTTCGTTATAATAAAGATAAAGAGTGGGTGGGCGGAACAGTAGCATATTTCGAGCAATAAAAAAGGCGCTACTCTGAGTAACGCCCGTTTATATAAAGGGTTAGATTATGATTCACCACCGTCATCATCATCTTTCTTGTTCTTGTCTTTCTGGTGTTTTCCTTTCGGTTTTTTCATTTCAGGATGGCTTTGCTGAAATACCTTCATTTTTTCAACCTGGTCAGGCGTTCATACTTTTTTCATATTAACAGCACGCTCTGTTTCCAGTTGTTTGCGTTTTTCTTTTTTCTGCACATCGCTTAATGTTTTATCATTACGTACAGAATCTGCTTTCTGTTTGAAATCCATATTCAGCTCCTTTAACTGTTTGCCCTGCGTTCTTGTAATGCCTGCATCTTTTGCCATCTGTTTACGGAGTTCTTTCTGCTGCTGCCGGGCAGAGTCAGATGTTTGTGCAAAGGAATAATGCGCTACTGAAAAGATAAATACGGGAAATAAAATAATTGCTTTCATTTTTTTGAAACGGCTTTCCATCAATTGTTGTAATGATTTATATACCTGCCTGGAACTGCGAACCAATATAATCCACTACTGTTTCCAGGCTTTTTGTTTGTTCATATACTTTCAACTGCCTGTCTGCACCGGTACCATTTTCCAGCATTTTGGGAATAAAATTAATGGCATAGCGGCAGCCAATATCGTCCACCACATCATCCACAAAATCCAGGAGTTCATAAATTAAGCTGCGGGTATTGGTTTCTTCTTCTTTGCCGAAATCAATTAAATAACCATCAATGCCATATCGGCTGGCCCGCCATTTGTTTTCATTGATGAGGGCCCGCTGGTATTGAATAAAATTCATATTCTTATTCCGCAATTTGTACAACTTGGCAGTAATGGCCTGGAACAATGCAGTAATAGCAATGGTTTCCATCACTGTCATCGGCACATCGCAAATACGGTACTCAATGGTATTGAAGAACGGATGCACACGCAAATCCCACCAAATCTTTTTAGCATTATCAATACAATTTGTTTTGATGAGTAATGCTACATAATTATCATATGCTTCTATGCTGTCAAAATATTCAGGAATGCCAGTACGGGGGAATTTATCAAACACTTTTGTGCGGAATGATTTGTACCCTGTTAAACGTCCTTCCCAAAAAGGGGAGTTGGTACTGAGTGCATATACATGTGGTAAAAAATAACGGGCGCTGTTGGCAAGATGCACCGCCATCTTTCTGTCCTGCATGCCCACATGCACATGCAAACCAAAAATTAAATTGCTCCTTGCGGCCTCCTGCAGTTCATTTACTATTTGGTTGTAACGTACATGATCTGTAATTAACTGATCCTGCCAGTGACTGAAAGGATGTGTGCCGCTGGCACCTACGGCCAGGCCTATATCCCCGGCAATAGCGCTGATGGTGCGGCGCAGTGTAGCCACATCAGCGTAAGCCTCATCAATATTGGCACAAATGTCAGTGCCCACTTCCACAACGGCCTGGTGCATTTCAGCTTTTACTTTATCCTTAATTACTTTTTGCCCTTCGCTTACAATTCTTTGCTCATGGCTTTTCAGTTCCCTTGTAACAGGATCAAACACCATGTATTCTTCTTCAACCCCCAGTGTAAACTGTTTGTAATTCATTGAGCCCATAAATAAATATTTTGGTATTAATACAACTGCACTTTGTTAGCGCCACGTTTTACGTACTCACCCCAGGTTAAATTATCCTGCCCGTCTTTATGTTCCATAGCACGTTCAATAGCATAAGTGGCAGCAGCTTCCACCACCCAGTCAAAATTTTCCTGGCCCACACTTGCCAAATCAGCATCAGGAGCCGGGTTGCAAAAATCAATTGCATAAGGAACACCGTTACGCAACGCCAGTTCAACTGTATTGAAATCATAACCGAGATAATTGTTGATGCGCAAAACAATATCTGTCATCATCTGTAATTTTTCTGCACTGGGCTTAAAGTCGGCTACATAACGCAAATGATGGGGATTACGTGGTTCATAACTCATGATGCGTACATATTTGCGCCCAATACAATAACAACGGTAATATTCTTCAAAAACAATTTCTTCCTGCAGCAGCATTACCAACTGACCTGTTTCAGCATGTTTTTCAAAAAACTCTTCAGCGTTGCGCAGCTTGTACACATTTTTCCATCCACCGCCGGCAAAGGGTTTCATATAAGCAGGGAAACCGATATAGTTGAACATTCCTTCCCAATCCATGGGGTAGGCGAGGTTGGTAAATGATTCTTCACCTGTATCATCCGGTCTTTCTTTTGAAGGAAGGATTACTGTTTTAGGAACGGGTACATTTATTTTTGTGGCCAGGCAGTTGTTAAAAAATTTATCATCTGCACTCCACCAGAACGGATTGTTGATAACGGCACAACCGGCAATGGCTTCATTCTTGAGCATGGCACGGTAATGAGGCACATCCTGCGATATACGGTCAACAATTACAGCATATCCATTTCCTTCGCCCTGTACTACTTTAGCAACACGCACAGGTTCGGCTACAATGCCTTCAATGTTTTTACTGTTAATTCTGTCAACAAATGCAAGAGGGAAAGAACGTTCCTTACCATGCAGGATGCCAATTTTTTTCATAATAAAAATATTAGTGGATAGATAGATGTTCCGGAAACATCAAGTTATTGTTTATGATTCAATATAGGCAGTTTTTTGTAAACACAGTTAAGCGCCCAAAATTATTTTACTGTGATTTCCTTATTTTTGAATGTATGCATAAGGAAAAGAGCCTGAGTATTTTGGTGGAAGAAACAGAATTGGAATCTGAATACCTGGAACGGGATGTAAAGGTTGACTTTTACCTGCCCACAGATGTAAAGCATCCGGAACAAATGAGCCTGTTATTGATTAATGACGGCCAGGATCTTCCCAAAATGCCCTTTGAAACAATACTGGAAGACCTATATTATTATCACGAAATACAACCCTTGCTTTGTGCGGGTATCCATTGCGGGCCCGAGCGGAAAATGGAATATGGTGTTGCCGCTCAAAAAGATTACCTGGGTCGTGGCGCAAAAGCAGGCGCTTATACCAATTTTATTTTTGAAGAATTACTTCCTTTCATCCGAAAGAAATATCATGTACCCCATTTTAAAGAAAAAGCATTTGCAGGGTTTTCGCTGGGCGGATTAATGGCGCTGGATATTGTTTGGAATTACCCGCAGGAGTTTACAAAAGCGGGAGTGTTTTCCGGTTCGTTATGGTGGCGGCAAAAAGCCTATGAGGATGGATACACGGATGAAGCTGACCGCATCATGCATAATCAAATTAAAAACACAACGCAAATTGCCCCCTGGCTGGAATTTTTTATTCAAACAGGTTTAATGGATGAAAAAAAAGACCGTAATAATAACGGGGTGATTGATTCCATTGATGATGCACTTGATTTAATTAAAGAGCTGAAAAAGAAAGGATATACAAAAGAAGCCATTCATTACCTGGAGCTGAAAGATGGTAAACACGATGTGCCTACATGGGGCAAAGCTTTTCCCGAATTTTTAAAATGGGGCTGGGGTGAGTGAAAAGCCGTTAGTGGTTAGCATGTAGCTATTAGTTTAAAAAATAAAAAAACTCCGCAATTCAATTGCGGAGTTTTTTATGAGGAGTTGTTTCAGTTATTAAAAGAAATAACGGAGACCTAACTGCATACCCCAAACGCTGGAGATGCTGCGGTTAAGCTGGAATGGTCTTGTGGGTAATAAACCTCCTGCAGTTTGCATACGGAAACGGGGAGCACCACTTGCAGGGTCAACGCTGTCAAAAATTAATGGGGTTACATTACCGGTATTGCCTAAGTAATTAAAGTAACGTACACCCCAGTTGCTGTTAAGCATATTTGCAAAATTCAGGATATCGGCCTGTAAACGTAATGTGTGTTGCGTACCGCCTTTACTTCTTACATAAAAATCCTGTTGTACCTGAAGATTTAACTGGTGTAACCAGGGGTATAATCCATCGTTTCTGGATACATACTGACCTCTTCTCTTTTTAAGAGGGCTGTTTTCAATGAATTTGTTAAATGCATCCCATTGGGCTTGTGGGCTGTAGGGTGTATTGCCTGTAATGGGCATAAATATAATTTCACTTTGATTTCGGGGTATATAAAGAAGGTCAGCCGCATTACCATCACCATTCATGTCGTTTTGATAAATATAGCTGAAGTTGTTCTGGGGGCTTCCTTCGTAGAACAAAGAAATACTGGTAGCCATATGCTTTGCGTACTTCACAGTGTAGCTTATATTACCTACAAAGCGGTGAGGGATAGCAGCACTTGCCATACCTAACTCAAGGTCATTCTGGGTGCCAATAGTAGCATTCGATGCCCAAACCGATCCTGCGGTAGATCCGGGGTTAGAAGTTACATCCACCATGGCTGTATAGGTATAAGCAAACATGGCTGCAAATCCTTTGGAAAATGTTTTTGTAACTTGTGCTGTAAGCTGAAATCCACCTCCCCTGTTTGTGTTCTCAAGAATTATCGCATTATTTAAGCTCGGATAAATGTTATTTCTTGCAAGGGCAGCATTTAATTGTGTGTTAAAAGCAGTAAGCTGTGCTGCAGTTGCACCTGCTGGTAATGGTGCCGGAAAAGGAACTGAGTAGCGTTGCCTGTTATCAACCCCTGAAAACCTTGCATCAGGATCAATTTGATTAGCATTTCTCATCCTTATGGCATTGATATCCTTGTTAAAAATACCTTCAAAAGTAACCGTCCATCCTTTACCAAGTCTTTTATCAACAGCCAGATTGATTCGTGCAACTTGTGGAAAAACAAAATCCGGATCTATAAGAACTGGCGCAGAGCCTGAAGGAAGAGGACCGCCTACTATAGAAGAAAAGCTGCCTCTGTAAGCATCGGGATTAGGATTAAACAGGAAATTCGCCATATTGGCACCGGGGGTGCTGTTCGTTACAGACACATTTGCCTGTAATGTTTGGCTGGTAGAAGGCATATTTGTTAAGAAAACAAAAGGAAAGCGCCCTGTAAATATACCTGCTCCTCCACGAACAATCATCGTCTTATCCCCATTAACATCCCAGCGAAAACCGATCCGGGGGCTAAATAAAAACTTTTGAGATGGCCATTGACCCGTACTGTAATTAGTTAGCTTTCCGTCTTTATCAGGCAATGAAAGTGCTTTAATAGCGGGGTTTTCAATAGGCCGTTCCAGATAAATTGCCTTATCAACTCTTAAACCTAATGTTAATTTAAAACGGTCGTTCAAAGTAATATCATCCTGCGCATATAAACCCAACTGTCCCACTCTAAGGTTTGCTGAATAAATACCACCATTTGCATCCGTTTTATCTGGCTGTAAAGAAAATGTATATGAAAATACAGCGGGGGGGGCATTATTAATGAAATCAGAAATATTACGGAAAGCATAATAACTTTGTGAACCTGGCATAAACATATTTCCTACATATTGTTGCTCATAAGTGCCGCCAACGGTTATAGTATGTTTTCCTGCAAAATATTTGAAATTATTTGTAATATTAAATATCCTGTTTAATACGTCATTATTATTAGAGAATGGTTCACGTCCAAAACTAATATAGTTGTTTCCTGAACCGTCAAAAATATCAACAAACGGGAACTTTGTACTCGGTGTGTTTCTTGTAGTTTGGTTAAGCGTATAAGTTGCCAAAAGCTGGTTTGCCCATTTGCCGCCTTTAGAACTGTTTAATTCAAATGCACCTGTTTTTAAAACATTCCTGAATGCATAAGTTGAGTTTTGATAAGACATTGCTTGTGCGCCAAATCTGCTTTGTGGAAGATTAGTTCTTGAAGCAGTGCCGCCTGGTACAATAAATCTTGGGTTATTGGGGATTGATGTAGCATTTGTAATTATGTCCTGATCACCTGTCATTTCATTGTATCGTACAGTTAGTCTATGAATTTTATTAATATTCCAATCTATACGACCAAATATTTTGTAATTCTTTGTTTCAAAATTTTTAAAATTATCATAAGCTCCTGTTTCATACCCATACCTTGTACGCAGAAAATCAGAAACTGTTTGCAGATCCGTAGTTGTTACACGGGAAATATTATTTAATCCGGAACCGCCCGTTGGCGTCCATAAGATACCGGGGGCACTTTGCACTTCTGTTTCACCACTGGCAAAGAAAAATAATTTGTTTTTAATTATTGGCCCGCCGAATGTAGCTCCATATAAGTTGTTGGTTCTTTGTGTAGCATTAGGCAGTTTGGTGGAGGCCACTTTTTCACCATTAAAGTTTTCATTTCTGTACAATGTGTAAGCACTTCCTTTAAAACGGTTAGTACCGCTTTTGGTAACCACATTAATACCAGCGCCGGTAAAGTTTCCCTGAGTTACATCATAAGGAGCAACGTTTACTGAAATTTCTTCAATAATGTCAAGCGATACAGGCTGATTAGCACCGCCGGGTAAAGGGTTGTTATCTAATCCAAAGTTGTTATTCAAATTAGCGCCATCTATTTGGATATTGTTCATGCGGGCATCACGGCCTGCAAAACTGTTACCATTAGCCTGAGGTGTTAACCTTGTAAAATCGGTAATGGAACGATTGATGGTGGGAACGGTAGTGATTAAACGATTGTTGATGTTGGTGGCAGCGCCTGTTTTTTCAACAGCACCTCTTCTTTTTCCGCCTGTTACCACCACTTCGGTAATTTGTTTAACATCATCACCCATTTCCACTTTTAAATCATAAGGTTCACCGAGTGAGAGAGTAAACCCTTCCACTTCATAAGCCTTTTGCCCAACAAATTCTACTTTCAGTTTGTAAGGGCCGCCAATGCGGGCATTGACAATATTGAATACGCCCCCTTTTTTGGAAATAGTTGTATAAACTGTTCCTGTGGGGGTGTGGGTAGCAGTAACAGTGGCACCTTCCAGCGCATTGCCACTTTTATCTTTTACCGTACCTGTAATACTACTGGTTGTTACCTGTGCAACTGCTGCCATTGAAACGAACATAGCGAACAAGGGGAGCAGTAATTTTCTGAGTTTTGGCATACAAATTTTATTTACGGGTGCAAATTAACGACAAATGAACCGTACAATCTTCAAGAAATATTAACAATTCGTGAAGTTAGACAGACTTTTTTACAGCTTTGCTGCAATATGGAGCTTTTTTTAAAAAAGTTACAGCTCCATTTTGAGCTAACTTTGCGAAAAATTTGAATAATGTTTCACTCAGTAGAAAGCGCCATAGAAGACATCAAAAACGGCAAAATGCTCATTGTGGTGGATGATGAAGACCGTGAAAACGAAGGCGATTTTATCATTGCCGCCCGCTTTGCCAGTCCGGAAGTAATTAATTTTATGAGTAAACAGGGGCGTGGGCTTATTTGTGCTGCTTTAACGGGTGAGCGTTGTAAAGAGCTGGAACTGAACGCAATGGTTACCAGCAATACTTCACTTCATGAAACTGCATTTACCGTTTCAGTAGACTTAATAGGCCAGGGAACTACAACGGGTATTTCGGCACAGGATCGTTCTAAGACAATCCTTTCTCTTATCAATCCTGCAACTATTCCGGCTGATTTAGCAAGACCTGGTCATATTTTTCCATTAAGAGCCATGAAGGGTGGTGTGCTGAGAAGAGCTGGTCATACTGAGGCAACCGTTGATCTTGCCAGGCTTGCTGGGCTTGAAGCGGCAGGGGTGCTGGTGGAAATTATGAATGAAGACGGAACCATGGCCCGTTTGCCGCAACTGGAGCTCATTGCAGAACAATTTGGTTTAAAAATTATTTCGATCAAAGATTTAATTGAGTACCGGTTAAAAACAGATTCGCTTATTGAAGAAATTGTAAGGGTGGACATGCCAACGGCTTATGGACATTTTAAATTATTTGCGTTTAAAGAAAAAGAATCACAACAGGAACATATGGCCCTGGTAAAAGGGGAGTGGAAAGAAGATGAAGCTGTACTGGTGCGTGTACATTCCTCCTGTTTTACGGGTGATATATTGGGTTCTTTAAGATGTGATTGTGGTGAACAGTTGCACAGCGCTATGCAAATGGTGGAAGAAGAAGGCAGGGGCATTGTATTGTACATGAACCAGGAAGGCCGTGGTATAGGCTTGTTTAATAAACTCAAAGCGTATAAACTGCAGGAACAGGGTATGGATACCGTTGAAGCCAATCTGCATTTGGGTTTACCAATGGATGCAAGGGATTATGGTGTGGGTGCACAGATACTCCGTTATTTAGGTGTGCATCATTTACGGCTCATCAGCAATAATCCCAAAAAACGGGCAGGGCTGCTGGGTTACGGACTTGAAATTGTTGAGACTGTTCCAATAAGAATTAAACCCAACAGTCATAATTTAAAATACCTGGAAACAAAAAGAGATAAGATGGGTCATGAAATATTAAAAGGATAGAATTGCTTAATTATTGAACAGATCAAACTCATCAGTTACCTTTTTTTCACGGCGGAACAAATCCCAGAATTTATCACGCTCTCTTGAAAACGATAAACTCAAACCGGTTCGGTCGCTTCTTCTTTGTATATCAAAAACAGTTCTGTAAAAAGAAATGAGCCTCAGTTTTCCATCACGGGTTATCAGCCACTCAACGGAAATATCAGGTGTTAATACATTACCTCCGTTTGTTAATGCTGTTTGTTGTCCTGATGTAACAAGTACAGAACCGCCTGCTCTTAAAACGATGCGCCCGTTTAGCAAATTTTTTGTAAAACCTGCTGAAGCAGAGCCTTCTAATTGAGCGCCGCTTGATAAAGAGGGATTAAAAGTTACATAAGAATCCAATTTCAATTCCCTAAAACCTGGTATGGATTTTAATACCCCATTAATACCTTTTGTTGCCTGCTGTGCAATAAATTCAGTAAGCGTACCTGCAGCGCCAAGTAAGTTGTTGCTAATAGAGTTTCCTTGCTGCGTGCTAATAAAGCTGCGAAACAGCAATAAGGAAATTACCTGCCTGTTTAACTCATCTTCATTATTATAAAGTTGCGCAAGGGCAGTTTGGGTGAGCGGATTGTTTTTACAGGGATGCCCCGGTGGTAACTCAAACCTGAATTTAATGATGGGATTTTTTAATGTATTGCTGAGATTACTAATAACAGTTAAGCCGGAAGGTTCATTGCTGCATCCTGTTGTAAGTTCTGGCAAGAGCCTCACACGTTCTACAAAATAATTGGCATCAATATTAATTTGCGCATCATATGGGTCGCCGTTCCAGTTAATGGTGCCGTTATTAATTAAAAATGGTTTTCTAACCAAGTATTGCCAGTTAAACGTGTAAAGCCCTTTTGTAATCTGAAAATTACCGGTCATGGTTGTTTTTTCATTGGTGCCCACTTTTAGGTTAATGGTTCCGTTGCCCTGGCCCTCAATAATGTCGTTCGTTTGTTCATCAAGTATTAAAAAAACTTTTGCAAGCGGGTTGGCGGTTACGGTGAGATCAACGTTTAATGAGGTAGCTTCTTTAATATCAATTTCAGGTTTCATTTCTTTACCGTACTTGCGGAATACAATAAAATCTGCAGTGCCGGTTACCCTGGTATCAGACGTGGGCAGGTAAAGTTTTGAACTGTCAGTGGGGGTGCCCCTTAATGTTAATTCAATTTTATTTTGAGGGCCAAGGATACTTCCGCTGGCATTGGCAATAACTGAACCATAAAAAAGATTGTTATCTTTCTTTGTGGTGTTTAATACAACAAATCCTTTACGCTGGTCATCTGCCCTGAACTCCATATCAAAAGCCATATCCCTGAAAAACTGGTGAAACAACTGGCCGCTGAAAGTGGCGGTTCTTCCGGTTGTATCTTTTAGTTTTATGCTGCCAAAATCAATAGCGCCTTCCTTGAACTCAATAGTTGTTCCGTTTTCAATAAAATAACGGCATTTGGTATAATCCAAAACAAAAGAAGTATTGTTCAATGTTACTTTGCCGATGATATCAGGTTGCTCTCCTTTGCCTTTTACCCTTAGTATTCCTTTACCGGTACCTTTCATATCTGTCATAATCACTGAAAGATATTTATTGAGCAACCCTAGTTTTTCATTTTCAATGGTGATGATGTTATCGGTTGTAACATTTTTTAAATCATTGATATTGGTATTGCCGTTAATTACAAATTCATGGCCTTCATTTTCAGATGCAATATTATAGTTGATGATTTTATTTTCACTGCTGTAGTTGCCTTTAATTTCCACTTTGCCCAGTGAATCATTGTTGAAACGGAATTGATCGGCTTTGAGTTCTGCATCCACATTAAATTTTCCAAGGGGATTAATGATGTCTATCCTCCCGGTTACACTTCCTTCAAGCCTGGGGTCTTTTAAAAAATAGGGAACAATATCACCTGCCTGCAATTTCTTTAATTCAACCACCAGGTCGTTGCCCGATGAGCAGGTGGCACATGGTTGTGTGTATAAGAATATTTCTTCGTTGCCGCTGTTAAACCGCAACCCGTTTGAAACCAATTGCCCGCCACCAATAAACAAATCACTTTCATCCTGTATAGCCCAGTGTTTTTCATTAATCACCAGTGCTGATGGCTGGAAATTAATAGTGAACCCATCTTTGGAAGCAATGAATTTTGCACGCAGGTCAGCATCTTTTAAAGTTTGATTCGCACTTGTTTTAATGGAAAAAGAACCGGTATCATTGGATGCAACTGCAACAAAATTGGTATTCGGCAAACGGAGACTATCGTTGATTTTTATTTCGCCGATGTTTCCCTGCAAACTAAGATTGGTAAAGTTGCCGGTACCTGTAATGTTTACATTATCAAATGCAATTCCGTTATACTTAAAATTGGGAACATAGGTATTTAAGTTGAACTTGTTTTGCTGGATATTGATGGAGCCTTTAATAGTTGATTGGTCAAAACCGCTGACAGGGGCATTCAACAGGCTGATAAACTGGCTGATGTTGTTGGTGGTAATATCAAAATCAAAACTTTGCACGGCAATTTTTTTGCGGGGCTCAGGTATGTAGGAGGGAAAATAGTTGTGCAGGAAACCAAGTGTAACATCAGGCAGGTAAACAAGGTTATAGTTGCCCCGCAGCTTAGCATCAATTTCATTGCTGCGCAGGATAAATTGTTTGGTGGTGTCGTTAATATAATGATTGCTTAAATACAAGGAGTCGAATGAAAGTTTCCTGTCGCCGTCTTTTAATTCTGCATTTTGCACAATGGCCGTGCCCATAAAATCTTCAATGGTTTTTACACGGAAGTTGAAATCAATTAAACCGCTGAAGAATAAATCCTGTTTTGCGAAACCCAATGGTTTAAATCTGAGCTTATACACATTGCCGTTAAGCTTGTAAACCGGCGTGTCTTTTCCAAAATCAACAATACCTGTGAGGTTCACCCTTATATTACTGTCGGTTATTGCCAGTGCGCCATCAAATTTCTTCTGCTCTACTATTCCTTTGGCAATAATGTTATGATAATTATAACCCCGCACTTCAAACTCTTTGATTTGCCCGTCAATTTCAGCAAACAAGGTGTTGGTATTAAATCCCCTTCCTTTGAGGGAGCCTTCCATTACAATACGCCCTATATTTTTTTCGTTCAGAATTTCTCCCAGGGCAAAGCCGTTGGTTTTTAATTTGCCTGAATAGATAGGATCTTTACCGGGTGGCAGTTTTAAATTGAGATCAGTTGTTACAGTACCCAGGTTGGTTTCTGTTGTACCATAAGTAACAAAATCTCTTAAGTAACCTGTAAACGAACCGGAATAATTTAAATAGCTGATTTTACTGATAGCAGGCGTTTTAATGCTTTTTAAACCGGGATAAATCTGTGAAGCATCAGCATAGGTGGTTTTAAATTTTGTGGCGGTGATATCTAAAAAAGTAGTATTGATACCGGGCAATCCATCCATTACAAATTTTCCCTCAAACAGGGTATTTCTTGCTGTGGTAATATGAATACTGTCTCCTTTCAGATGGCCAATAGTACCCTTTGCTTTGCCGGAAATATATATTACATCTTTCCAGTCTTTTAACTCTGGCGCAAAAAAAGCAATGTCATCACTGTGTACTTTGCTTTTATTAAAGTTCCCTTCCAGCCGCACATGGGAAATAAAATCACTCATATCATGATTAAAGTGTGTGAAGCGCATGGCAAAATAATCTGCAAGACGGCTGTTGGGTGTTTCAATAAGCATGTTTTTAAATTCCATCCCTGTTGGATGAAACAAAACATCTGCATTTAACTTGTTTACTTTAAAACCGCTTCTTTCTTTGGTTGCAAGTGTAAGGTGTGTTTGCAAAGTGTCACCTTTCAATTGCAGGTTGGAGAACTCCCCGTTAATGGCATAAAAGCGGAGATGCGCTCCATCAAAATAAGTATAGGGAGAACGTTCTGTTTTGCGGTTATTTTTAAACTCACCGTCACTGATTTTAATTTTTGATGCTGTGATGAGCCAGCCGCCATCATTCCATTTTTCAATGGTATCATTTTTATGATATTCAGCATCGGGTATATTTTTTCCTTCCGGCCGCAAGCCATCATAATCATCAATTGAAAAAAATGGTTTTTCAAGAACCAGTTCTGAAATATCAATTTGCTTATTGGTTACATCAAACTTTTTTACACTGAGGTTGAGATATGAAACAGAAGCTTCCTGGTTTTTGCCCACCCATTCATCTTTTTGCAGCAAATGCAAATTCTTAAGCTCTAATTGCTCAAGTGACAGTTGCATACCCTTCTTCTTAGAACCCGTTGAAGGAGATGAAAAATAATCAACCAGGAACTGGTAATTCCAAACACTGTCTTTCCGGTGCAGGTAAACAGTTGTTTGCTCCAGGCCCACATAATGCAAATCGGCTTTTTCTTTTACAAAAAACCAGTCAGTAATATTTACTTTGGTCACACCGGTATAGAGCAGGGTATCTTTGTTCCGGTCTTTAATCATTACGCCTTCCAGCAGCATTTTGTTGAACAGCGAAAAATCAACATGCTTTACGGTAACTTCTGTATTGAGTTCCTTTGATAATTTACGGGCGGCCTGTTTTACCAGCCAGTTTTGTACAGGTTTTAAATGTATAAGAGCCCATACGGTTATAAGTAATAACAGCAGGATGAGGAGAACACGGGACAGTATTTTAACAATGCGGCGCAGCAAAATAGTATGTTGTAAAAATAACCAATCAGCCTCTTATGACAAATTCAATACCAGTTTTAAATTATTGCGGGGGAGAGTGTTAATGAAATGCAGAATTTTCTGAAACTGAAGGGATGGGCCAACCGAAAATCAATTGATCATTTTTGGATTTCAGTGAACGTAGCAATAGTAAAAAAGCTCCGTCACGGAGCTTTTTCCGACAGGGTTGATACCGAAATCATTACTTGCCGAACCAATACCCAATTCCCAAACTCACGGTGCGGTATTTTAAAGCGCCGCCGCCATCTGTATTGATCATATTACCAAGACCATGTGCATAATCCAGCAGTACCCTGAAACCTCCTGCAGTTTCATAACCAATACCTGCGTGCAGGTTGGCTTCATAGCGCCCATAATCCTGGAAACCATATTTTAAATTTCGCTTAAGAGGTGTGCCCGTGCTATTCTGTTTGGTTTGACGGCCATACAAACCAAAACCAATAGAAGGCCCAAACTGAACAAAAACAGTGTTTGCATTTTCTGAAGGATTTGTAAAATCAAACTGCAGCAGGGGCATTACCCGCAGGTTGAATTCCGTAACATTGCTGAACTGGTTTTGTTGTAACGAATCTGTTGACATGCCACGGTAAGACACATCCATTTGCGGTGCAAAAAACAAGCGGTTGTCAAACGGCACTTTCATCATTATACCTATATAGCCGCCATGAACAGGTTTTGTTTTTACATCAACCGTTGTGGTAAAAGCAGATGCAGAATAATTGTACCCTGCTTTGGCGCCCCATAAAATTTTTTCCTGTGCATGAATAACAGCAATAAAAAATAATAGGGAGAACAGTGTTGAGATAAGTTTCTTCATTAATAGTTGTTTAAGTTTTAAAACTGCTCCATTAACTGAGCCAGTTTTTCAAGGTCGGATTTTAAATGGAGGGCATTCACCACAACCCTGTTAACCGGGCTGTTTTCAGGACGTGGATAACCAAATGAAGAAATAATTACGTTGTTTTGTAACAGGTATGGGGCTACGGATTGCTTGTTTACCACAAATACCGGAGTTCCTTCATTGGCTGCAAATGTAAACGTTGAAGTTAAGTTTTGCAAGTATTGTATATTTTGATGCAATAAATTTCTTTGCTGCTCAAAAATTTCACCTGCATGTAAAAATGCGTGGGCCAGTGCGGGCATTGGTGGTGTGGATGTGGTGAAATTAATATGTTGTTTTGCTTTTTCCACCCATTTTTCTGAACCACATACAGCTCCGGCGTTTAAATGATAGGCTTTTGATAATGAAAAATTAAGCAGCAGTTCAATAGTTGAAGGCAGGTTCAATTTTGAAATAATACCTTCTCCGTTAGCGCCCATCCATCCAATGCCATGAGAATCATCAACAATTAATATGATGTGAAAAGAAGATGGAACTTCTTTCAAAAAATTAAAATCAGTAATGCGGCCGGGAGTGGGGTTAATGCTGTCAATGGCCAATGCAAACTTCAACTCATTTGCTTTTACACGTTCATCTAAAAAAGTATTCCAGTCTGTTGTTATGAGTTTAGCCTGATGGTGATGTGATGATGCCGGATGTGCAGGCGCCATGCAATACACATTCATTTCTTCTGCTATTATTTCAACAGCCGTGCGGGCTGATAAAAATCCGGAAGAAAAAACAACCGCTGCTTCAGTATGAGTGAGTGCTGCTAATTTATTTTCAAACGCTGTGTAAACCTGTAATGGTGTATTTGAAATCCTGGAGGAGGGATACACAACACCATATTCATCAATGCCCTGTTTAATGAGATGAAGAAATTTTTCATGGCAGCCCAATCCCAAATAGGAGTAACCTGAAAAGAACAGGTATTCTTTACCATCAATAATGGTTGTGCGGCCGGGCTTTTGCTGTAATTGAATCATTCCGCTTATTTCTTCATTTGATCATTAAACTGCTGCGACTGACCTTTGGGGATGGAAAGATTTTTCCAGGTTTTGTTTTTGATCAGCCGGCCCAAATAAACAATTTGCCCCACATGATAGGGGTAATGCGCCAGTTGCCTGTTCAATGCATCTGTTACGGTAAGTTGTTCTGAACGGATGGTAATTGTTTTTTCCAAATCATTGCCGGTTAATGACTGTACAGCAGTGAGATAACAGTTCCATCCTTTTTGCCACAACGCCATCAGTTCTTCTTTGGAAAGATGTTTTTCTTCAAACTCTGTATCCCGGTTGCGCCATTCTTTTTCACCATCACTGTTTAAAAAATCTGTAAAGCGGCTGAGCATATTGCCTGCTATATGCTGAATGATGATGGCAATGCTGTTGCTTTCTTCATTGGGCTGGTAATGAAAATCAAGTTCATCTAATTGTGCAAATGTTTGCTCACCCAGCAATTTATAGTAAGCAATGCGCTTGAGATAAGAAGTTAAAAAAGAAGACATGTGAAGTTTAAAGTTTATTGTTTCGGGTTTTTAGTGTTTGTCTTTAGGTTCTGTTATTTGAAATTTGGTTCTTTTTCTTCAATATCCTTCTGCATCATCATCGCCTCTTTTATCACCCACTGCTTCAATCCTGAGCGGAGCCGAAGGATTATTTACAATTTTTATAGCTTCAAATCTTCCGATGCTTCCTCTTTCCATCACTTCATAACCCATTTCTTTGAGTTTGGTTCTTACATCCATGGGAAATTCTTTTTCAACAAATACCACATCGGGCATCCATTGATGATGAAAGCGTGGGTTCCATACAGCATCCTGTAAACTCAAATTAAAATCCAGCACATTTACCAGCACCTGAAACACTTGTGTGGTAATGGTGGTGCCGCCGGGTGAACCCAATACCAAATAAGGTTTGCCATCTTTTAAAACAATCGTTGGGCTCATGGAACTCAGCATGCGCTTTCCCGGTGCAATGGCATTGGCTTCTGTACCCAAAGCGCCATACATGTTTGGTGTGCCCGGCTTTACGCTAAAATCATCCATCTCATCATTCAATAAAAATCCGGCGCCTCCCACAATGGTTCTGCTGCCGTAATTATTGTTGAGTGTAGTAGTTACTGAAACAGCATTGCCACTTTTATCATACACACTTAAATGCGTTGTTTCTTCACTTTCAGGATTGATGTTGCCATGTGTAACAGCATTGCTTTTACCTGCTTTATCAGGCACATAATCTGCCATACGTTGCTGCAAATAATCAGCAGAGGTTAATTTCTTCACCGGCACTTTTACAAAATCAACATCGCCCAGAAATTCTGCACGGTCAGCGTATGCACGTCGCATCACTTCTGTCATCAACTGTACAGCTTGTGGCGAGTGAAATCCCATTTCGCCAATGTTATGATTTTTCAGCATACCCGTCATTTGCTGTATTAACAAACCGCCGCCGCTGATGAGCGGCATACCAACAATAGTGTACCCACGGTAATTACTTTGCATGGCAGTACGCACTGCTGTTTGATAATTTTTTAAATCAGCCAATGTAATCATGCCGTTGCCACGTTTCATTTCTTCAACAATGAGTCTTGCAGTTTCACCTTCATAAAAACCTTTTTGTCCAAAGTCACGAATGCGTTTAAGAGTATTGGCAAGATCTTTTTGTATTAATGTATCGCCTGCTTTCCATCCGCCATATTTGATAAAGGCATTGGGCTTTGTTGAGTATTGAATAAAACTCCCCATTGCTGCGTTAAGATTTCTTGCTTCAGCTTCAGTAATTACAAAACCTTTTTCTGCCAGTTCAACAGCAGGTTGTATGAGCAGTTTAAACGGAAGTTTGGCATATTGATGGGATGTAAACAAACCTGCAACAGTGCCGGGTACACCACTTGCCAAATGACCATTCTGGCTGAGATTAATTTGTGCATTTCCATTGGCATCTAAGTACATATCACGGCTGGCAGCAGCAGGCGCTTTTTCCCGGTAATCTAATGCAACCGTTTTTCCTGTGGAGGTAAAGGCTAATAGAAAACCACCGCCACCAATATTTCCTGCATCCGGATATACCACTGCCAAAGCTAATTGTGTGGCAATAGCTGCATCAAAGGCATTGCCGCCTTTCTTCATGATTTCAATTCCCACTTTGCTGGCTAAAGGATGGGCGCTTACCACGGCGCCATTTGAGCATTCTGTTTTCTTTTGAATGGAATACTTATACGGATTGATTTGAGCACCCGCTGAAAGGGATAGCCATAACAGCAGTAGAAAATGAAAACGCTTCATGAAAATATTTTTACCGAAATTATATGATTCAATTCATTTAACCCTATCTTAGAACTGTAATCTAAACCAACTGCAAAGGCGGCCCTGTAAAAAGAGCTGCTTTTTTTATGATGAAGCAACGTTAAAGCTTGTTTCGTTGTAATAGTTTATCAAAAACTCCGTTATGTGTAAAAACTGCATTATGAAACTCTGTTTGGTTTTGCTGATTTTTTCCTTGCCCTCTTTTTTATCAGCACAGAAATCAAAAAAAAATACTGCATACGTTCAGTTATGGGGCAATGGCTTGATCGTATCTGCAAATTATGAACGGCAATTCACAAATAAACCAGGGTTGAATGCTCAGATAGGGGTTGGCCTTGGCAACTATAAACCTACTGTTCCCATTGGTTTAAACTACCTTTTTAATCTTAAAAATCAAAAATCATTTATTGAAACAGGCTTCTCTGTGGTTTTGGCTGAAAAGAATTTGTTTTATAATGACTTTGTTTTTGCAACCCCAGACCCCATACTTAAGGAATATAGTACAGGCTACGTCCCTTCCATAGGGTATCGCTATCATGCTTCTAAAGGGTTTATGCTTAAGATTATTTATTCTCCTTTTTTTACAAAGCTTAAAAGCAATTGGGCATATTATGGTATTGGAATGGGATGGCGATTTTAATTCTTCAATCATTTACTTGAATTTAAGCTGTACTGAAACAATGCTTTCTTTTTAAGCAATAAATTCTTCAAATTCTTTCAACGCTTTTAATAAAAGTCGCTGATGTTAACCGTTAATCAAATTTTCTGCAAATCACCTGCTTAATACTTATTTTCGGCCTCTCAAATTGTAATATGAAGAAGATTCTTGCTTTATCCTTTTTGATTTTCCTGTGCTCTTCTGTAATGGCCCAATTGCAAAGCCCGGAACAATTCCTGGGTTATAAACTGGGCAGCCGCTACACACCGCACTGGAAAGTTGTAAGCTATTTCAACCATGTGGCATCGGCCATGTCCAGGCAGATAAAACTGCAGCAGTACGGGCAAACCAATGAAGGCCGTCCGCTCCTGCTTGCATTTATTGCGAGTGAAGAAAATTTTGCCAACCTGGAAAACATCCGTTTAAACAATTTGCGTTTGGCTAATCTTTCAAAAGATAAAATGACGCCGCAGGAAAAAACAGCAGGCATTGTGTGGCTGAGTTACAATGTGCACGGTAATGAAACCAGCAGCAGTGAAGCAGCTATGCTCACTATTTATAATCTTGCAGATCCTAACAATACAAAATCAAAACAATGGCTGAGTAATACTGTAGTTATTATTGATCCCTGCATTAACCCTGATGGGCGTGACCGTTATGTAAACTGGTTTAACTCCGTAGTGGGAAAAACACCCAACCCCCGTATGGATACACGTGAGCACAGGGAGCTCTGGCCGGGCGGCAGAACCAATCATTACAACTTTGATTTAAACCGTGACTGGGCCTGGCAAACACAGGTGGAAACACAGCAGCGTATTAAAGTATATAATCAATGGATGCCGCAGGTGCATGTAGATTTTCATGAGCAGGGTATTAATGAGCCTTATTATTTTGCACCTGCAGCAGAACCTTATCATGAAGTGATTACCCAATGGCAGCGTGATTTTCAAAATATCATTGGTAAAAACCACGCAAAGTATTTTGATGCCAATGGATGGTTGTATTTTACCAAACTCCGTTTTGATTTATTTTATCCTTCTTATGGTGATACGTATCCTACTTACAACGGGGCAATAGGTATGACGTTTGAACAGGGTGGCCATTCTGCCGGGGGTGCAGCCGCTATGACAGAAGAAGGAGATACCCTGACGCTTTATGACCGTTTGATTCATCATTTTACAACCGGTATGAGTACCATTGAAATGAGCAGTACCAATAACGGAAAATTAATTTCTGGATTCAGGAGTTTTTTTAACCGTGGTGTTTCAACAGGTTTTGGTGAATACAAAACATACATCATCAAAAACAATCCGAAAGATGCAGAACGAATAAAAGCACTGATCAATGTGTTTGATAAAAATGGAATTGAATACAGCACGGCAACAGGTACAGGCAAAGGATATAATTATCAAACAGGTAAAGAAGAAACATTCACCATCAATAATGGTGATTTGGTGGTGAGCGCCCTGCAACCACGTTCGGCACTAACACAGGTATTGCTGGAGCCTAAGTCAAAATTAAGTGACAGCGCTACGTATGATATTACTGCATGGAGCCTTCCTTATGCCTATGGGCTCAGTGCGTTTGCCAGCAAAGATAAAATAGCATTAAGCGGAGCTTATACCAAACCTTCAGCAGCAAACAATACTGCGGCTGATGTATATGCCTGTGTTATTAAGTGGGAAGGTGTGCAAAGTGCAAGAGCTGTGGGTGAATTATTGAAACAGGGGGTGGTGATGCGTTACAGCGAAACACCGTTTGAAGTGGATGGACAAAGTTTTGACCGTGGCTCCATGATAGTTATAAAAACAAGTAATACTAAATTCGGAACAAGCTTATGGAAAATGGTTGCCGATGCCTGTAATGCGGCTGATGTAAAAGCTTATACTGTATCAACAGGTTTTGTAAAAAGCGGTGGCGATTTTGGAAGTGATTTAATTCATCCCGTTAAACAGAAGAGAGTGGTTTTGTTAACGGGTGAAGGTGTGAGTGGAAATGCAGCCGGTGAAATATGGCATTTTTTTGATACACAGTTAAACTATCCTGTTTCACTGGTAAATGTAAATGATGCTGCACGCATTAAATGGGATGAAACAGATGTTATCATCATGCCCGATGGCAACTACCGTTTCCTCAGCGATAAAGCGCAGGCTGAAAATTTAAAAGAATGGATTACCAAAGGCGGAAGAGTAATTGCACTGGAAGGCGCTGTGGGGGCTTTTGTTAAATTAGAATGGGGATTGAAATCAAAGAAAACAGAAGAGGAGAAAAGTAAAGATACTTATGATCCGTTAAAGTCATTCGAAAACCGTGAGCGTGATTTTATTTCATCATTTACACCGGGCAGCGTTTACAAAGTGGAACTGGATAATACACATCCGCTGGCTTTTGGTTATCCCAAATATTATTACACATTGAAACAGGATGATAATATTTATGATTTTTTTGCACCGGGCAGCGGCTGGAATGTGGGGGTAATTAAAAAAGAAGGACAGTTAGCCGGTTTTGCAGGCAATAAATTAAAAGACCGATTGAAAGATGGTTTATTGTTTGGCGTACAGGATATGGGCAATGGCAACATTATTTATTTAACTGATGATATTATGTTCCGCAGCTTTTGGGAGAACGGTAAGCTGATGTTGTGTAATGCGGTGTTTTTTTAAACACATCTGCTTACTGATCTGACGTGTTTAAAAGAGTAATGGTCTGTAAACTTGATAACAGATAGTTATTACGTAAAAATTAAACTCTCAATCCCCTGCCTGAGCGGGGGATTTTTTATGTAAATGGCTGTACTACTTCTGTTCATTCCAGTATCTTCGCCCTGTATGAAAAAATATTTTTTGCTCCCTGCAATTCTTTTTACAACCATTGCAGGTTTTGCTCAAACCCCTCCTTCTTACAACAGCGCTGAAATATTACTGGGTTTAAAAAAACTAAAAGTCATTGGCAGTGTGCTGTATGTGGCCGCACATCCTGATGATGAGAACACAAGGTTGCTGGCTTACATGAGCAAAGAACGCCTGTACCGCACCGGTTATTTGAGCATGACCCGTGGCGACGGCGGACAAAATTTAATTGGTGATGAACAGGGGATAGAGCTGGGCTTAATTCGTACACAAGAGTTATTAGCAGCAAGAAGAATTGATGGCGCTGAACAATTTTTTACCCGTGCTTATGATTTCGGTTTTTCAAAAAGCACAGATGAAGCATTAAAGATGTGGGATAAAGAAAAAATATTGAGTGATGTGGTGTGGGTGATCCGTAAATTTCAACCCGATGTAATTATAACACGCTTCCCTCCTGATAACAGGGCGGGGCATGGGCATCATTCCGCATCGGCCGTACTGGCACAGGAAGCATATATTGCTGCTGCTGATCCCAACCGTTTTCCAGCGCAATTTGTTTATGGCGTTAAACCCTGGAAGGCCAAACGCATCATGTGGAATACGTTCAACTTTGGCGGTGGCACTAACACCACATCCGATAACCAAATGAAAATAGATGTGGGTGTATTTAACCCCCTGCTTGGAAAAAGTTATGGCGAAATTGCAAGCGAAAGCCGCAGCCAGCACAAGAGCCAGGGCTTTGGAGTGCCAAGACAGCGGGGTCAGCAGTTTGAATTTTTTACACCGGTGAATGGGGATGCTGCAACAACAGATGTGATGGATGGTGTAATAACAGACTGGAGCAGGATAGAAGGTGGTGCAGTCATTAATACAATGATTGATAAAATTGTAGCGGAATATTCATTTACCAATCCGGCTGCATCTGTAAAAAGCTTGGTGCAGTTGTATAAAGCCATTGAAAAAATAAATGACGGCGACTGGAAAATAAAAAAGTTGAACGAAGTAAAAAGTTTAATTGAAGCCTGTGCAGGATTGTGGATGGATGTAACCACCAGCCAGGAATTTGCAGTAATGGGCGATAGTATAAAAATTAATTTTAATATCATCAGCCGAACTGATGTGCCGGTTGAAGTAAAAAGAGTACGATTAGACAGCAGCGACATTCTACTTATACCAGACAGTTTAAAATTAAAGTACTCATTTTATAACGAAGCATTAAAAAAGGAATTGGAAGAGCAGCCATATTTTGTTGATACGTTTCTCAACAAACAACTTGTGCTTAACCAGAATGTAAATTTTTTACGCAGGATAAAAGTAAACCGGAAGGAAACAGAACCTTACTGGGTTTCAAAACCAATGGGCAGCGGAAGTTTTACAGTAGATAATCGGCAGTTGATTGGCAAGGCAGAGAATGATCCTGTTTATAATGCTGAGTTTTATTTATCGGTTGCGGGAGTTGATCTGGTTTACAGCAAACCTGTTATGTATAAGTTTACTGATGCTGTTAAAGGTGAGTTATACCAAAAGCTTGTTGTATATCCTTCAGCATTAATTAAAGCAACCAACTCGTTATTGTTGTTTAAAGATACGGCTGCTAAAAAAGCAAACTTTAGTTTTATACCGCAGGCCAATCTGAAACCAAAAGCTAACGTAACCATTAACACTTCCAAACAATGGAAACTGAAACCGGATTTTGGCAGTTTTCAATTTATAAAAGATAAAGAGTATGAATTGCCGGTAATGGTAAAGCCGGAAAAATTTGTACCCGGTGTCACCAGTTATGTGCAGCCGAGTTACACTTCTAATATTTCCAGTTACAACAGGCAGCGTGTACGTAAAATTGAATACGATCATATTCCCACCATTACTTATTTTCCCGATGCACTCACCAAAGTGGTGATGGTGGATGTAAAAACTGTTGGAAAGAAAATTGGATACATTAACGGCGCAGGTGATTTTGTTCCTTACTGCCTGCAGCAACTGGGATACACTGTTGATTTATTAAGGGAAGAAGATGTAAATTTTGATAAGCTAAAACAATACGATGCTATTGTTACAGGCGTACGTGCATACAATGTGCATCCATGGCTCAGCAATGCGTATGATGCGTTGATGCAATATGTAAAAGAAGGTGGTGTGTTATTGGTGCAATACAATACCAGTAACCAGATAGGACCGGTGCATTCTAAAATTTCACCTTATCCTTTTGTAATTTCAAGAAACCGTGTAACAGAAGAAGATACCAAAGTGAGTTTTCTTGCACCCAATCATCCTGTATTAAATTATCCCAATAAAATAACAGAAAAAGATTTTGAAGGATGGGTGCAGGAACGCAGTGTGTATGAAGCAGATAATATGGACAGCAACTATGTTTCTGTTCTGGGTATGAATGATGCAGACGAGCCGCAACGTAAAGGGAGTTTAATTGTAGCCGATTATGGCAAGGGAAGATTTATTTATTCAGCCGTTGTGTTTTTCCGTGAACTGCCTGCGGGAGTGCCGGGCGCCTACCGGTTAATGGCGAATTTACTGGCCAGACCCAACACAAAATAAAAAATTAGTATTGGAAAACAAGAAACAGGTTTCAATTGAACGCACTTTGCTGATAGGTTTATGTATCGGGTTGCTGATTGGTTTTATCAGCAAACGGGTTGCTTCCGGTTTGCTGCTGGGTACCGGTTTAACCTTTATCATCACTTATTTTATGAAGCCGAAGGAAGAAGATAAAAACTGAGTAGCAGGATGTGTATCCCCTCCTGAGAGGGGTGTGAGAGCGCTGAACATACATGATGATTGAAAGGGCGAGACGATAAATGTGCCGCTCAGACCAAAAGCGTCTGAGGTGGGCTGTTAAATAGAATTCCTGAACCCTGAAACGAGCGTGGCAAGGGACGATGCTATGAAATACAAAAGCTGGTAACAAAAAAATGACTTCACAAAATAACAAAGAACAAAACTGGAACCGTTGGTACATAGCTGTAGCAGGGGTATTAATAGCGCTTATCATCTTTTTTTATTTTTTCACGCAAAATTTTAAATGAATTTTCAGGTAACAGACTGGATTGTGTTGTGCATTACACTGCTGGGTGTAATTGCATTTGGTATTTATAAAAGCAAAACCTCCAGGAACCTGGAAGGTTATTTTTTAAGTAACCGGCAAATGTCCTGGTATTTGGTGCTGCTGGGCATTATGGGTACACAGGCCAGCGCCATTACGTTTCTTACAGCGCCCGGCCAGGCATATACGGATGGGATGCGGTTTGTTCAATATTATTTTGGTTTGCCTTTAGCCATGATTGTGGTGTGCATCACTTTTGTTCCGTTGTTTCATAAACTCAAAATTTTTACCGCCTATGAATTTTTAGAAAAACGGTTTGATCTGAAAACAAGAACGCTCACATCATTTTTATTTTTATTGTCGAGGGGATTGAGTACCGGCATCAGCATATTTGCGCCCTCACTTATCCTGCACAGTATGCTGGGCTGGGATATTTATATCACCAATATGGTAATGGGCGGATTGCTGATTGTGTACACTGTTACCGGGGGCGCCAAAGCAGTGGCTTATACACAACAGTTGCAATTTGCTATTATTTATGCAGCCATGTTTATTGCTGCCTGTTATGCATTAAAATCATTACCGCAGGGTGTTAGTTTTACCGAAGCTTTGCATATAGCTGGTAAGAGCGGAAAGCTGAATGTGATTACAACAGGTATTACTGAAAAAGGTTTTGACTGGAACGACCGTTATAATCTGTTCAGCGGTATTATTGGCGGCTTTTTTTTAGCACTGAGTTATTTTGGAACGGATCAGAGCCAGGTGGGAAGATACTTAACGGCAAAAGATACAAGGGAGAGCCGCCTGGGTTTGTTATTGAATGGTTTGGTAAAAGTGCCTTTGCAGTTTGGCATATTGCTGATTGGTTGCCTGGTGTTTGCCTATTATTCATTTTTCCAGGCGCCTTTATTTTTTAATAAAGCGCAGGAAGAAGTAGTGATGAAGAGTAAATATGCAGGCGCTTATTCTGCGGCTGAAGCAAAATATATATTGCTGCAGCAATCCAGGTTAAAAGCAGTACAGGATTTAACGGTTGCTGAAAAGGAAAAAAATAATTCGCAAATTCAGGAGCAGCGTCTTCAACTGCAGCGCATTGAAAAAGAAGGCAATGATTTAAGAAAAGAAGCAAAGGAGATTGTGGGAAAGGCCAGCCCCGGTTCTGATACCAATGATACCAATTATATTTTCCTGCATTTTGTGGGAGATGTATTGCCCGCTGGTTTGGTGGGTTTGATTATTGCCATTATTTTTTTAGCTGCATGGGGAAGTATTGCAGCAGCATTAAATTCACTGGCCTCCTGTACCATGTGTGATTTTCATAAAAAGTTTTCAAAGAAACAACTGAGCCCGGAAGAAGAATACAGGTGGGGCAAGCTTTATACGTTGTTCTGGGGGTTGTTTTGTATTGTTATTGCTTTTTTTGCCTACAACCTGGGCAACAGTTTAATTGAAGCGGTAAATATTCTTGGAAGCTGGTTTTACGGAACCATCCTTGGAATTTTTTTAGTGGCCTTTTATATGAAAAAGGTAAAAGGCAATGCCGTATTTATTGCGGCCTTACTGGCAGAAGCGCTTGTAATAACCGTTTATCTTTTAAAAATCATGTCCTTTCTCTGGCTGAATGTAATTGGGGCTGCAGCGGTAATTGTATTTGCCTTCCTGTTGCAATTAACTTTCAGAGACGGGGCAACGGAAATAAAAGCAGAAGTGTCCTGAATATATAAGAAATACTGTTTTAATTGTATTGGCAACCCTGTTACTCACTAACTGTAAATCTAAATGCGGATTTACTAATTGCACTTCCAGGATTCCTCCTGCCTTTATTGGTTTGTTTATTTCTGATTCTTCGGGGCGAAACCTTATTTACGGGCCGTATAAAAAAGATTTTTGAAAGATGTTTTCCTTTCCGGCAAAAGATCAGGATTAAAAATTTATAACCAGGGCGATACCACAAAAGCCAACTTTAATTTTGTAGCAGGTATTGATGATGTTTCTCAGAGTTATGAGGTGGTAATTAATGGCGTGCCTTCTGATTCTGTACGCTTTCAATATGAGATCAGTAATACAGATGAGTGTTGCGGACCATCTGTGCGCCCGGCTGCATTGTTTCATAATGGGAAAAAACCGGATTCCTTAAACAGCATTGTAAAAATAAACCAATGATCATTTTAAGAACCCTTCATAAAAAGCATTTACTGAAAAGCCTTTACCTTCGCAGCATGAAAAAAACATTTTTTGCCTCATTTGCAGTAATCTCCGTTTTTATTTTGGGAGGGTGCGGTAAAAACTGCCGTGATGCTTCATGCCCTAATATAGCGCCTGCTTTTTTTGCATTCAGGATTACTAATGCCGCCAAAAAAGATTTACTTACAGGCCCTGCTAAAGTATATGATTCCTCCCAGCTACTCATCAGTGCCAGGCGTTTTAATTCATCTGCGCTGGAACCGGTAACGAGGGTGTTTAGTTATTCCGGAGATACCCTTGCACTTGCCGGTTTTAATGTAAGGGAAACATATTCTGTTTATTACCTGAAGCTAAACGGCATAACTACCGACTCTTTTTTCTTCAGGTATAACAAAAATGCCACTGCCTGTTGTGATTTAAGTAACTTCACGTTTAACCAGTTTAATACAACTTCCGTAACGCCCGTTCAGCTTCCGGCTACTTTTGGAGTCATAAAATAATAAAAATCCCCGTTTAAAGCGGGGATTTTTATTTGAAAAGAGTAAAGTTGAAATACTTTTATTTTAATTCTTTCTGAAGCTTTTCATTCAAGGCAACATAATCATCATTCTTTGCTTCTTTTGCCAGTTCCATTGATTTCTGTGATGTGGCCATTGCATCTGCTTTTTTACCCAGTTTTGCAAGGGCTTTTGCTTTTTGATAGTACACCCAGAATGCTTTGGGGTTTTGTTGTATGGCTTTGTCAAACCAAACTATTGCCTGGTTCAGATCCTTTCCGTTATCTGCATAGTAAACTGCTGCATTGTAATAGGGTTTTGAATCGCTATTCATAATCTGATCAATCTGCTTCATCACCTTGCTGTCAACATCTGTTGAAACAGAAAAGCTTACCATTGTTTTATCCCATATCAGCATTACTTCGCAACTGTTGTCTTTTATATCTTCAAAGCTAATGCCCAATGTTTCAATACTCCAGGGCATAGTCATTGGAGTTGCTTTTACTCTTACCACATCCATATCCTGTTTGTAAGCAGCAGGGCTGGTAACATCCGTTTGTTTGGTAATGATAATTGTCCATTCGCTAGCACCTGGGATGGTGAGCAAACCGTATTTGCCGGCTTTAACAGCAACACCGCCAATGGTAACATCATCACTAAAAGTGAGTGTGGTGGCCTGGTTGGCGCCAGTGCGCCACACTTTATCAAAGGGAACAAGATCGCCAAAAATTTTCCTGCCTTTTACGTTGGGGCGGCTGTAAGAAAGTTCAATACTGCCCAGCCCAAAATTCTGTTTTACGTTTGTAGTGGTGGAAGGTTGGGGTGTTTGCAATTGTTGTGCACTGGTAAATAATACTGCAGCAAGTAAACATGCTGCAATTGTAATTTTCTTCATATGACTTTTTATTTAGGCTGCAAAGGTAGGGAACGGCTTTTGCAAACAAGAAGATTTGAAGAAAGGTGTTGATAAAATAATACTTCACTCCAAAAGAAGTGACCACTTCTTTGTTTCTTTTTACAGAAATTGTGTTTAAAACTGAACAGTAAATTTTGCCGTTTCTTTTTTGCCTGATTTTGATTTCCAGCGGGGGCCCTCTTTTAAAATACGGATGGCTTCATTATTGCACTGGCGGCAATTGGAGTGTTCAACTCTTATATTGGTGAGCGAACCATCCGGGTTTACTTCAAATGATAGTACCACCTGTTTTGCAGAACTTCTTTTGTCTTTAAGCTGTTCATCATTCTCCAGGTTGCGCAGGTTATTGTTTACATATGTATTGTAATTGCCCCAGCCATCTGCCGGCATGGCATCCATTTCATCGGTGTCAGCAGAATCCTGTGCCATTTGTTTTTTGGAACGTTCCAGCATTTTGTTTTTAAGAGTTGCGTTACTGGCAACAACTTCAGCATCCCGCAGCACAATGTTTTGCATAATGCCCTGGTTTTGGGAATTGGTATAGCCTCTTAGTTTTACTGTTGAATTAAGAAAGCCCATTGATTTTGTTTCAACAGTAAGCACACTATCGGCGCTGAGCAATACAAAATTTCCATTTACATCAGCATACGTACCAACACCGCTTGTTTTTTCAGTGATGTTGGCAAAGGGGAGGGGATTGTTATTTTCATCCACCACTTTACCCAAAAATTTATTAAGAGGTTTGTATTCTGTTTTTTGCTGATTGACGGTTGTTGCATTTGTTTCCGGCTTACTAAGTAAATCTTCTTTAACAGATGCTGTTGCAGGGGCTGATGCAGTTTTTTCTTCAGCTTTTGCACCAGTGGTGCGTGTCGGTTCATTGGAAACTGTAAAGTCAGTGGTGGTATTTTTAGTGGTAAGCTCCTGTTTTAGTTTAACGGGAGGAATTATCACCGGCTTGGGTAGTGTTTGTTCATCAGTTTTGTACAAATTATTTTCTGTGATAGCAACAGTTGTTGAATCCACTTTTGTTTCAGCCGCAACAGTTACTGCCGTATCGGTCTTTGTTTTTTGTGTAACAGCAATTGTTTTGTTTTGATTGGATTGGTTAAAAATTCGGTAGAGTACAACTGCTGTGCTTAGCAGTATCACCAGCCCCGCTGCAATACTCATCCACTGCCGGAAACTTCCTTTCACCACTTTTGCTCCGGGTGCAGAAGCTGCTTTTAGTTCGTCAGATAAAAAAGAAAGGTCTTCTTTTATATCCGTTGTTTCGTAAGCATGGCGGTAACCATCCACTGCATCGCAGAGCATGGGATCCTCCATCATGGCTTTTTCAAATGCATGCATCTCGGCCTTTTCCATTTTGCCGCTGAGGTAAAGTTCAATATCGTGTGCGTTGTACAGGATTGCTTTAATTTTTTATTTTTTTATTGTTATTAATTTCAATCAACCATCTTCTTTCTAATGACTAACTACTAAAGACTACAAACTAAAGACTACCAGCTATCGTCTTCCTTCCCTTCCATACAAAGTTTCAAATTTCTTCTTGCATTTTGAATATGGCTCCTCACTTTATTCCATTCAAAACCGGTTTGCTCCACTATTTCGTTATAACATTTTCCGTAAAGATAAAACAGCTCCACACATTGTTTTTGCTCGGCTGCCAGTTGCTGCAGACATTCTTCCATACTGCTGAGTTGTTCTTCTTTCTGCAGTACATCCTCCAGATGCAGCATTTCTCCGCTTTGCATAAACTGCTCCGGAATTTCAAGGGTATTTTTCCCTTTTTGTTTCCGCAGTTCCATGAGGCAATGATTCCGGGCAAGGGTGTAAAGCCAGCTTTTAAAATGCTCCACTTCATGCTTGCGGAGTTTGGTTACCAGTTCTTCATAAATATTAATCACCGCATCTTTGGACGCATCCGGTTCTTTGAGGTATTTTAAACAAACACCATAAATCAAATCCATATAACGCTGGTATAAGCTACCAAGCACATTTGCATCACCCTGCTGCCGGTATTGGAGTACCAGTTCAGCATCGCTCAGTTCGGTTTTATCTTTTTCACGCAGAAACGTCAAGCAGCAAAATTTGTGGCGGGTAAGATAGGTAAAAAAATTTTTGCAGGCTGTTTATGCAATTTTAAAATGCCGGGCATCCAGTTAAAAAATCATAATTGTATGCGTTACTTCCTCCTGGCATTTACAGCCCTTATCTTATTCAGTTCAAACACTTCCAACAAAACAGTTGAGGTAAGCGGAAAAATTACGGATGAACAGGGTAACCCTGTTTATGCAGTATCCGTTATTGAAAAAGGCAAATCAAATGGCACAACCACCAATCAAAACGGCGAATTCCGTTTAAAGGTTTCCAGTACCAATGCCATACTGGTAATTTCCAGTGTGGGTTTTGAAAGGCAGGAAATAAAACTGAAAGGACAGACTGCATTAACGGTAACACTTAAATCTGTTTCACAAAATTTGAGTGAAGTGGTGGTAATAGGATATACTACACAAAGAAAGAAGGACTTGACTGGCTCTATTGCTACTGTGAATGCAAAATCAATTGGGACTGTTAATTCTAATTTCTATACGCCTGCACCTTCCTACCCTTCAAATGATCCGATGCAGAGCAACACAGAAGATTATGATGGCATTACTGAAAACCGTTTCCGTAAAGTAACAGATGAACCCCTCTCTACTTTTTCCATTGATGTGGATGGCGCTTCTTACAGCAATGTGCGCCGCTTTATCAATAACGGACAATTACCTCCTGCAGGCGCTGTACGTGTGGAAGAGTTTATCAATTATTTCAAATACAATTATCCGCAGCCAAAAGGTAGTGATCCCTTCAGCATTAATACAGAAATGAGTGTTTGTCCCTGGAATAAGAATCATCAACTGGTGATGATTGGTTTGCAGGGAAAGCAAATCAGTACAGAAAATTTACCAGCTTCCAATCTTGTTTTTTTAATTGATGTGAGCGGCTCTATGGAGGATGAAAATAAACTGCCGCTTGTAAAATCATCGTTGAAACTTTTGGTGAACCAGTTGCGGGAGCAGGATAATGTAGCTATTGCAGTATATGCAGGTGCAGCAGGTTTGGTATTGCCATCTACCAGTGGTATGAACAAAGAAAAAATTCTGCAGGCTATTGAAAATTTAAATGCTGGTGGTTCTACAGCAGGTGGCGCCGGCATCAGGCTGGCCTATAAAACAGCAAAAGACTATTTCAAGAAAGGAGGCAATAACCGTGTAATACTTTGTACGGATGGTGATTTTAATGTGGGCGCCAGCAGTGATGATGAACTGGAACGTATGATTGAAGAGGAACGTAAGAGTGGTGTGTTTTTAACCGTGCTGGGTTATGGCATGGGTAATTATAAAGACAATAAAATGCAGAAGCTGGCTGATAAGGGCAATGGCAACCATGCTTACATTGATGGTATTAATGAAGCAAAGAAAGTACTGGTGAATGAATTTGGCGGCACACTGTTCACTATTGCCAAAGATGTAAAACTGCAGATTGAATTTAACCCGGCATTGGTGGGAGCTTACCGGCTGGTGGGTTATGAAAACCGTATGCTCAATAAAGAAGATTTTAATAATGATAAAAAAGATGCGGGTGATTTGGGAAGCGGCCACACTGTAACGGCTTTGTATGAAATTATTCCTGCCGGTGTGGAAGATGAATTCCTGGAAGAAGTGGATGATTTAAAATACCAGCAGCCGAAACGTAATAAAAAAGGCAACAGCAATGAACTCATGACCATTAAGTTCAGGTACAAAGCACCTGATGCTGACAGCAGTAATCTGATAGTACATACACTTACAGATACTAAAACTGAATTTGAACAAACCTCCGATAACTTCCGGTTTGTATGTGCGGTGGCACAGTTTGGAATGCTGCTTCGTAATTCAGAATTCAAAGGAACTGCCAGCTATGGAAAAGTGGCAGCGCTTGCATCAAAGTCACTGGGAAAAGATGAAGAAGGATACCGAACTGAGTTTTTAAAATTAGTTGAATACGTATCCGGCATTACAAAGAAATAAACTTTTGAGTAGCATGTTCGAATGACCCGGCGGTATTCCTGCCGCTGGAATTTTTTAACACCAAAACATTTTATATGAAAGAACAACTCTGCATCAGCGTTCCGGAACCCTGCCATGAAGACTGGAACAAAATGACGCCGGTTGAGCAGGGGAAACATTGTGCTGTTTGCCAAAAGAACGTGGTTGATTTTACAACACAGGATGATGAGGAAATTCTCAACTTTTTTAAAAACTACAATGGCAGCGCCTGCGGCCGTTTTACCAAGGAACAACTTAACAGACCGATTGAAATAATTGAACTGAAACCTGCTTCCTCTTTTTTGAAATATGCAGCGGGGTTGCTATTGCCGGGATTGATGATAGGCAGTAAAGTGAGTGGCCAGCAAAAAAAAGATGTGAAAAAGAGTGTAATAAAAGTTGAAAAGGCTTTTGCAAGCACTACAGGCTTGCCAACAGCTGCAATTGAAAAAGGAGAACGTGCCCCTGCACTAATAAATGCAAAAGATACATTTATTGCAAAAAACTTGCCGCCTGAAGATATTTCAAAATTTTTACAAGGCAGAACTGCCGGTATGGTAGTTGCACAACCAAGGTTTATTTACTACGGTATTGTTGTGGATGAAGCTGATGGTGGCCCAATATCCAACGTTACCGTTTCTGTAAAAGGAACAAAAATTGCAACCATAACAAACCCGGATGGAAGGTTTACATTGGATATGAACAATAGCAACGCTGTTATAGTATTTTCATCTGTAGGATACACGATTAAGGAGATGGAGCTTAAACAGCTTGCTGTTGACAACCCGGTAATTAAAATGTCAAGAGCAGTAAGCGGCGAAGTTGTAGTTGTTGCAGGTATGGTTGTTCCTTCGAAAAGAACAATCAGAAAGAAAATCAGCAAAAAACAAATTATAGTTGATACTGTTAAAAAAATCTGCTCCCTCTCACAAATAAAAATATATCCCAATCCTGTAGCTTCTGGCAGTATCATCAATCTTGATTTTTCAAACGTTGCTCCGGGCATATATCAAATTCGGATGCTCAATGAAGCAGGGCAGTTAATGTATTCCTTTCAAAAACAAATCTCATCTGTAAAAGAAGCTGAACAAATTCATTTGAATGAAAAGATGATACCCGGAATCTATTTTGTACAGGTGATGGATGAAAAGAAAAAAGCGGTGCAGAGTATGAAGGTGATTATTCAGTAATTCAATTACTATACCATGAAAGCAATATTTATCTTTCTTAGCATGGTTTTTTTAGTAGCTAAGGCTAATGCACAAATTCCTTTACTGTCTGATTCAGCGACTATAAAAGCTGCTGTTTCAAAAGGCATTCCTGGTGCTTCTGTGAGTATCCGAATGAGGTGTCATGCTTCAGAAATGGGAGTTGAGCCTTTGTATGTTCTTGATGGTGTGATTGTTTCAAAAGACTTATTCAAAGTACTTAACCTCAACGATATTGAATGTATTGAAATTTTAAAAGATGCAGTTGCTGCTGCATTATATGGTTGTAATGCTGCTTCGGGTGTTATTATTATCATCACCACCAAGCAATCATTCATCAAAAAAATAAAAATACTGGATGCTGAAAACAGAATGGGTATCCCCAATGCCACTATCATCCTCAAAAAGAAAAATTCAACAGGTGTGCAAATGATAGCAGCTAATGAACTGGGTTGCGCTGAATACAAACTTGCCACAGCTAATTTTGATTCGGTAATTGTTTCATCAGCAGGTTATCAAACCAAGGCAATTTCATTCAACACTTTTAAACAACAGAAGTATGAGGTGTTAATGAAAAAAGAAATGAGATGTTTAACTGAAGTTGTAGTTGTTGGTTATGCTACACGCAGAATTGGCACAAGAACCTGCTGCTGTTTATCATGGTGCAGGATGGATATAAATAAATCTGAAAAAAGTGATCTAACCATCAGAAACAGATCTATAAAATTATTCCCTAATCCTGTTCAGCCAGCAAGTTCATTTAATTTGGCATTTAGTAATTTAACTTCAGGTTTTTATCAAATTAGAATTATAAACCCTTCGGGTCAATTGATGCAGGCTTTGCAAAAACAAGTAAGCTCCAAATTGCAAACAGAATCTATTGCTTTAAGCTCATCATTTATTCCCGGAGTTTATATTGTACAGGTAATTGATGAAACAAAAAAACTTGTACAGTGCAGTAAACTTATTGTTCAATAAATCCCGGTCAGACCACGCTTTGGGCGTGGGCCGACCAGGCAACTCTGCAAGCTTTAAGCGTAGGCAAACCGGACAATCATTTTTTATTTCAAACCCCGGATGATATTGTTCCAATGT
>JAIEQM010000055.1 GCA_019747705.1 Chitinophagaceae bacterium
AAGTTGAACAAAGAACGTCAAGCTGACGTGGGCTTTGGTTCAAGTCAAACCCAAATGATAAAGAACATTTTTACTGTAGCCCCAACGTTGGTGAAATTGCTGGGCAGTATGGCACATAACACGCTAATTTATGTTATTAGATGCTGTTTTCCAAAAAAAACAGGCATTGAAAATCAACACTTTAATGTTATACATTTTGTATTGTTGTTAGTACAATCAAATCTACCATTCAATGCTGTTATTCTTCCATAAATCATCAAACGGGCTTACAATATTTACCAGTTGCTTTTTGCTCACATGCAGGTAGCGCTCCGTGGTTTTAATGTTAAAATGGCCAAGCAAATCCTTGATGTACTTAATGTCGGTTCCTTTGTCAAGCAGGTGAGTGGCAAAACTATGCCGCAGGCTGTGTATGCCCACCTCTTTCCTGATGCCGGCTTTCTGTTTAGCATTGGTAAATATTTGCTGTACCGTGCGGGTGGGATAAGCAGTACCGGTTTGCTCAGATTCAAATAAATATACCTTTGGTCTGGGCTTGTATTCGCTGAAATAACTTCTGAGTATATCAAGCAAAACGGGGCTCAGGTTTACATACCTGTCTTTCTTTCCTTTAGCCCGCTCAATAAAAATCTGCATCCGCTTACTGTCTATATCCGAAATTTTTAAATTTACAATCTCACTTACCCTTAACCCTGAACTGTAAGCGGTAAATAACATCGCCTTATGCTTCTTATTTGTAAGCGAATTGAACAGCTTGCTGATTTCCGTTTCATTCAGCAGCTTGGGCAGCAACTGCGGTTTTTTGGGTCTGGGTATTTCCCAAAAAAACTTTTCCTGTTTTAATACCTGTTCAAAATAAAACTTAACTGCGTTCAAACGGCTGTGCAGTGTGTTTTCGCTCAGCTTTAATGTAACAGTACAGTACAGCATATAACGTTTAAGGTGTGCAGGCGTTAAATCCTGCGCATTATTTTCGCCCAGTAATTGCAGTAACTGCATAAATTCATTGCGGTAGGTTTGCACTGTGCTCTTACTGTATTTTTTCAACGCTAATTGTTCAACATAAATAAGGAGTTGCGCTTTATTATTGGCAGATAGGCGCAGCCCCGGCTGTTGTACTTTGTGTTGTTGCAGGCTAAGAGCGGTAACGGGTACCAGCCCGCATTTTTTCCTGTTATCAGCAGTATCAGGTATATGCCACCCCTTGTAAGTATTACTCCATCTTGCATCTTTAACTTTCTTAATGCGTTCGTTCCATGCATGGTTTAAAGCAAACTTTATAAGTATCCTTGGAGTATTACGATGAACAATTAACTGGTAAGTTATTGCCGGCATATGCACAGATTGGTGTACATAAAAATAAAAAAAATCAGAAAAAATACCAGCCGCAGGCTCCTGCACAGGCAAAAAAAATTGAAGGGCATCAATCAGCATTGGTGGCTAAACGAAACGTATTATTTTACCTGCTTCTGCTTTTTATAAAACTCCTGTATAGCGTAATGATACACTGTTTGTCCCCGTTTCACTTTTGTTTGATATTTCTTTTTCAGTACCGGGTCGTTAATAATAGCACGGGCATATGCAACGGCTTCGCTAAACAAACTGCGTTTTTGTTGTTGCAGCTTACCCGGTTTTATCTTACTCATATCAGGAAAACGGCTCACAACTGTTTTGTTGCCATATTGTTTAAACACCAGTTGTTTGCCCAATTGCCCGCTTAAGCCTTTGAGCACTGCATTTTTTTGAACCCTTGCCATAACTGAGTTTTTAAATGGGGAGTAAGATACGTTGGTCTTTGCTTATAGTAAAGCCCGCCATCCTTCGTTCATCCTTCGTTGGTCTTTCGTGGCAGGGGCATAGTAGCAACCCTTCACATCCATACCCGCCCCCTATAAGGAGCCTGTACAATACAATTTAAATAATTTATGCAAATGCGAAGCATCAAGGTTCTGTGTACGAATGCTTTTTACACACCACCCAGAATAACAATACAACCACTTCTCTTTAGATGCTCCAACCAGGTTGCTGTAAAATAAAAAAGGGCCGGATGGAAATCCGGCCCCGCTTTAAAATCCAATATCCTATGAAAAACCGAGAACAATATAGAAACAGTTTTCCAAAGGTTCTAATCTTTTACTATAATTTTTTATGAAGATTTCTTTGTTTAGTAATTAATATAAAACGTAAAACAATGTTAGCTGAAGAGGTATTCCACATCTTCCCTTGTTAATGATTTTACAAAACCGTTATCATCAGTAATTAAATCTCTTGCCAATGCACGCTTGCGTTCCTGCAGCACAAGAATTTTATCTTCAATGGTATCTCTGCAAATCATACGGTAAGCAAAGATGTTGTTGGTTTGGCCAATGCGGTGTGTACGGTCAATAGCCTGTTGCTCAACAGCAGGGTTCCACCAGGGATCAACAATATATACATAATCAGCAGCCGTTAAATTCAAACCCACACCGCCTGCTTTAAGTGAAATCAAAAACACACGTATTTCTTCGTTATTCTGAAATTCATTCACCGCTTTTTCCCTGTCTGCTGCAGAAGTACTTCCATCAAAATAAACAAATGGAATTCCAAGCTCTGTTAATTTTTGTTTGATGAGGGCCAGCATACCGAGGAACTGAGAGAACACCAATGCTTTGTGATGACCCATATTTTCTTCCAGCTCCCTTGCCAGTTCATCCAGCTTAATGGATGCGGCCGGTAATTGTTCCTGTTCATTTAAGATAGATGGTGAATCACATATCTGGCGGAGCTTCATCAACCCCTGTAATATGGTTAACTGTGACTGACCGATGCCCTGCTCTTCAATAGTGCCGAGAATTTTAGAACGGTATTCATTACGGTAAGCATCATAAATTTTACGCTGTTCATCTTCCATTTCACAATACAAAACTGTTTCTGTTTTTTCAGGAAGATCTTTGGCCACCTGTTCTTTGGTTCTTCTCAAAATAAAAGGATACAGCAAACGGCGTAAATGTTCTTTCTGTTCACGTTCACCAAATTTATCAATAGGTGTTGCAAAATCATTCCTGAAATGTTCCACCGTGCCCAGCATTCCGGGGTTTAAAAAGTTCATTTGTGCAAACACATCAAAGGTGTTGTTTTGCAAAGGCGTACCGCTCATGCATAAACGGTTTTTTGCTTTTAATAAGCAAGATGCTTTGGCCACTTTGCTCTGCGGATTTTTGATAGCCTGACTTTCATCCAAAATCACATAATCAAACTGCTGCTCCGTAAATAATTTTATATCACTTCTTAATGTTCCGTAAGTGGTGATGATGACATTGAAGTCATCAAACATATTTTTATCTCTGGTGCGCTGTGCACCATGGTGAATATGATAGGTGAGCGAGGGTGTAAATTTTTTAATTTCATTTTCCCAGTTAAACATCAATGTAGTGGGGCAGGCAACCAGCGCTATTAATTTTCCGTTTTTTTCTTTGAGATAATGCAGAAAAGATAATGCCTGCACAGTTTTACCCAAACCCATATCATCAGCCAAAATTCCACCCCAGCCCACTTCACTTAAAAAGTTGAGCCACTGAAAACCGCTTTCCTGGTAGGGACGCAGAATAGATTGCAAATGTTCCGGCGCAGCAATTTTTTTGATGCGGTTGAACTCACGGAGACGTTCATATTTTTCTTCCAGCTCAATCATCAGCTCCGCTTCATCCCTTGTTTCATAGAGCTGATCAATAACACTGATATGATATTTGGATAAACGAAGCTGCTCCTGTTTATTTTCACCCAAACGGAAGAGCATGGAATAACGCTTGATCCACTCTTCCGGCAGCACACCCAGTGTACCATCCTGCAACTGCACAAAACTCTGTTTATTTTGTAACGCTTTTTTTACTTCGGCAATGGTTACACGCTGGTCGCCGAAAATTACATCCACTTTTGCATCAAACCAATCCACACCATTGCTGATGTAAATTTGTGTTTTGGGTTTGTGTGTATTGAAGCGGAATTTTTTTAATACCTCCCAGCCTTCCACCGGCACCTTCATTTCCTTCATGGCATCTACAAATAAAAAGAACCAGTTGTTGCGCAACACTTCCGTTCCTTTTAATGCCAGTTGCAAACCACCTTCCGGGCGAATGAACTGAGAATGTAAATTTTCAACACGGGTTAAAAATTCTTTTTCTTTTTCACGGTTGCGGTGCACAAGAATCAACCCGTCATCCTGCTGAATTACAATTTCATCTTTATCCTGCGGACGGATTTTATAACCTTTATAACTGAACGTGGGATTCAGCACCAGGTATTCACCACGCTCCTGTAACTGCAATGAAACCTCCGGCTCACCGGCTTTTACTTCTTTAATGAGGCTTTCATCAAACTCCACATGATAGTCTTTGGCCAAACGCAAGGCTTCTTTCTTTAAAAAATCTTCCAGCTCTTTTGAGCTGATGATGGTATTTCCATTGGCGCAAAACGGAATGGCCAGCAATGCATCTTCCTGTTTTTGCCAGGTACGCATTTCCCCGTTCAATAAAAAAATGAGCGGAGAATTCCATTCATTGTGCTGCACTTCCACACCGGCACTGTTGATTTTTAGTTTATAGGTCCATTGCCATTTCTTATCATCCTGTTTTAATTCAAAAAAAGGATGGAGAAATACAGACGACATTAAAACAGGCTGTAAGTTTTTTGTTTTAAATTCTCTGCCTTTTGCCAGCAGTAAAACAGGACCCTGATGATCCGTAAATAATTTTTGAAGACGGGGCAGCATATAATCCGTCATCAATGCTTTGGTATCATCAGCCAGGTCATCTTCTTCCTGGTGAATAATATTTTCCCAGATGCCTGCAAAAGGCGAATTGCGGTTTACAAACTTGCTGATTTCACCTGCCTGCAAACGCCTCAGTAATTGAAGTGTTTGTTTATCTGCTTCATTCAGATCCTCTGTTTCAATAAACTTGGCGATTTCTAACTTTTCAACATTGCCAATAAAAGCTGCACCCTCTTCATCTGCTTCGCCCTTTACCACATCAACCGTAAAATAAGGGAACTGCTTTAAGTTATTGTTGAAAACAATTCCGAGGCATATGCCTGTTTTGATCTCTTCTGCCACGGCCACATCAGTTGCAATTGTTTCAACGGCTGATGATTTTTTTAAAGTGGAAGGATCTACCCGTTTTACAGTTTGATCCAATACACGGAGAAAAGGTTTTCCGTCTTTATAAATAAATTCAAACTTATCCTGCCAGTTATCTTTTAAGCTGTAACCATAAATACCCAGCAGCTTGTCTTTTTCTTTATCAATGTTGCGGATACTGTCAAAATACATGGGCCCGTAAACATTCATGAGCTGAATGAACACAATAGCCTTGTGTTCACAAATGGCATGCTGACTTTCACCACAGTTGCAACTGGTATCAAAATTACGTTCATCATTACGCTGAATGGTGATGGGCCAGCTTTCACCATTCATGGTTACCTCAGCTTTTACACAATCATCTTTTGCTGAAAGAATGGATGCTTTATTGGTTCTTAAAAATTGTTCGGCATCATGCAATGCCGCAGGCGATGAAAGGGTGCGGATGGTTTTTAAATCAATACTCTTCATCTTTACCACGGTGTGGCGCTGATTATATACCAGGTCTTTTAACCCGAGGATATTACGGTCAATTAAATCCTGCAAATAGAAAAGTGAAGCTACTTCGTGCCGGCAAATATCCCCCAGGTTATAAGGGCAACTGCAGCGTACATTCATGGATTTTTCATCCTTATACTTCTGAATATAAACTTTGTAAAAAGTGGTGTAGGAATCGTCTTTTACACGAAATACAACAGAGCCCATCAGGTCATCGTGCTCCACCAGTTCAACAAAACCAATGGCATGTATTTTTTTACCCCTGCGAATTACTTCTTCCGTTCCGTGGTTGTAGGCAAACTTGAGCAAATGTGGTAAGGCCAAACTAAGTACGATTTTAAACCTGTCTGCCGACAGGAAGGTTTACAATTATTATTTTTTATCAGCAATTTTTCCGTTGGTTCAGAAAAGGCTAATCTGCAAATGTAAAAGCATTCAGTTCATATTTCCAGTTAAAAAACAGAGAAATAAAAAACAAATGTTAAGCGGTTTTTTGAGAGGGGAAAGATTGTATCTTTATTGATTTTTTCAACCCTTCATCAGCAGCCCTTCTTTATACAGGGGCAATACATTCGCAACATTTTCTGTGAGGCAAAAACGAATATCTTCAATCAATCCAAACCGCTCCACCAAACGATGATAATGGGTGAGCTTTGTTGCAAAGCCGGGCAAATCGTCTTTATGCTGAACATACATTGTTTCAGCAGTTAATGAACTGTCGCAATGAACTGTAAAATGTTCTTTGATATGATAAATAACAGCGCCGGCGAATAATGTGTCTTCCAAATTATAACGGTCTTTCCAGCCGGCACAACCCAGCACCACATTTTTATTTTGCTGAATCAAAAAATTACAAACGGCGCCCAGGTTGGGAAAAGAACCGGTGATGATGGTTTCTGCATGATTATCCAGCGCCATTTGCAGCAAACGTGTTCCGTTGGTGGTGGTGAGTACCAGCGTTCTGTCTTTAATAAACTCCGGATGATATTCCAAAGGGGAATTGCCATATTCCAAACCATCTGCAATTTTTCCATCACGCTCACCGGCAGCAATACCATTAATGTTCTTGCTTAATGCAATGGCTTTGGAAACCGAATCAACAGGTATTACACATTTGGCCCCGTTATACAATGCTGAAGCAATGGTGGAAGTGGCACGGAACACATCAATAATTACAACAGCAGCGTTGTTCAAATCATATAAATGCAGTAATGCAGGAGAAATACAGGTGAACAGCGTGGGTTTTTGTGCAGACATAGCTGCAAAAATAAGAGATGCTTATGGATTGAGCAGCGCTTCCCACTTTTTACTTTCTGCATATTCCCTGATGGTTTTGTTACGCTGCTCTATTAACTGTTTTAAATACCGGCTGAGGTAAACAGTGTTGAAGAGTTTTCCGATAACACCATAAGGACTTTCAAAACGGAGGATATCAATTACAATGGTTCCGTTTTGTGCGGGTTTAAAATGATGTTCATGCTCAAACAATTTAAAATCCCCTTTCTCCATCACATCTTCAAAAAAAGAAGGTGTTTGCATTTGGGAGATTTTGATGGTAAGAAAGCGGGTTTTGAATAAATGCTTTGCCTTCCAGGTAACCGACCCGCCCTCCTGTATAAGCCCGGAGGTGGTACCGCTTACCGCTTCTTCTTTATGCTGCTGCTGTGAAATTTTATGCAGACCAATATGCCTGCTCAAATCAAACACCACATTTTGCGGCGCTTCAATAAATGTTGTGAGATGAATGGTGGGCATGGATATTCAGATTGGGTTTTATAAAAGCAATGATTGTGCCATTGAATCCGTCTGACATCCCGTTTTAAAGATTCAATGACTTACCGGTTCTCATCAGACGAGGGCGCCGGATGAGATTATAAAAACGGAACCTTCACCACTTTTGCTTTCAGCAGCTTATCCCTCACTTCCACAAATATCTCTGAATCAAAGGCACTGTGCTCAACAGTAACATAACCCAAACCAATTGCTTTTTGCAATGATGGCGATTGGGTACCGCTGGTTACTTTTCCAATTTCATTACCGGCCGCATTTTTTATTTTATAATCATGGCGGGGAATACCACGGTCAATCATTTCAAAACCCACCAGCTTTCTTTTTGCACCATCAGCTTTTACTTTTTCAATGATGTTGCGTGCAGTAAACTCTTTGGTGAATTTGGTAATCCATCCCAAACTTGCTTCCAGCGGATTGGTGGTATCATCAATATCGTTTCCGTATAAGCAAAATGCTTTTTCCAAACGCAGTGTATCTCTTGCACCCAAACCAACAGGCTTCATACCGCTTGCTTTACCTGCTTCAAAAATGGCATCCCAAATTTTATCAGCCGCATCCTCTTTATCTTCAAAATAAATTTCCACACCACCTGCGCCGGTATAACCCGTTGCGCTTACTAAAACATTTTCAACACCCGCAAACACGCCCTTTACAAAAGTGTAATATTTGAGATTGAGAATATCCATCTCTGTTAATGGCTGCAGAATTTTTGCAGCGTTGGGTCCCTGTATGGCCAGCAGGCAGGTTTTATCGCTGATGTTGTGCATCTCCACATTACCTGTATTATGCTGCATAATCCAGTTCCAGTCTTTTTCAATGTTACTGGCATTTACTACGAGCATATAGACTTTATTTTCCTCCACGCAATACACCAGCAGGTCATCAATAATACCACCATCATTGTTGGGCAAACAACTGTACTGTGCTTTTCCATTGCTGAGTTTGCTGGCATCATTGGTAGTAACACGCTGAATTAAATCTAAAGCGCCCTCACCTTTCAAAATAAATTCGCCCATGTGGCTCACATCAAACACGCCTGCATTGGTTCGAACGGCTGCATGCTCATCATTAATACCCGTGTAAGAAATGGGCATGTTGTAACCGGCAAACTCCGCCATTTTAGCGCCAAGTGTAATGTGTTTGTTTGTAAAGGGGGTTGATTTCATTTTTTGCAAGCTTATTGTGGGTGCAAAAGTAAGGAGCTGACAATTAGAAATAAGAGCTTTTGCAGAAAAGCTATGGGGTAATTTTGAAAAATCGTTCATCTCAACGCAAGTGTCCTGTCACAGTTGCAGAATAGTTTCAGAAAACTGCCAACAATCAAAAAGAATCAGCTCATCAACCTGTATTTTTCAACCCGCCTGCAAGCGCAGTGGTGATGATCAGCAATTTGTTCAGCAGCATATCAGCCTGCTGCGCATCGCTGTTCTTTTGCGCTCTCCATTCTTTGAGGTTTTTAAGCTGCATGGTGTGCAATAATAAAAGCGGCTCACGACGGCTTTGCAAACTGTTGAGCAAACTTTTGCGGCGCACGGTTTTGTCTTCTTCAAACAACAGCGATATTTCGTTCATTGTTTGTGCGTATTCATCCATAATCATTGTAAGGATGCTGTTTTTTACTTTTTCATTAGTAACCAAATCTGCATAGCGTTTCATCAATGCGATGTCTGCATTCAGCAAATTGGTTTCAATATGAATGAGTGTATAGCGGAGAAAAGGCCAGTTGTTGGCAAATGATTTTAGCTGTTCATAAAGAGCAGGCTGTTCTTTTTGAAGCCGATTCAATGCATAGCCCGTTCCATACCAGGCGGTAAGGTTAAAGCGGCTCTGGTGCCAGCTGAACACCCAGGGAATAGCTCTTAAATCACCCAGCGCCCGTTTACCTGTTCTGCGTGCAGGTCTTGAACCGATTTTACTTTGCTCCAGCACATCAATAGGCGTGGCTTCGCTGTAGAAAGGAATAAAAGAAGGATGCTCCACCAAATTACGGTAATGCTCAAACGCAAAAGAAGCAAGCTGCTCCAGCGCCGGCAAGGGATACGCCGGCAATGTTGCGGGAAACAGTGTTTGTGCAGTTTGCAGCGCCGCACCTGAAAGCAACATTTCAAGATTATAGGAAGCATTGAGCAGGTTGGCAAACTGCTGGGCAATGGTTTCACCCTGAACGGTTAGTTTCATTTTTCCGCTGTGGCTGCCCGGCGGCATGCTTTCAAGAAAGCGATGATATTTCCCACCACCACGACTGATGGTGCCGCCAATACCATGAAAAAATTTCAATGTAATGCCGTGAGTTGCGGCTGTTTGAGTGAGCCGTTCTTCTGCCCGGTGAATATTCCAGCGGCTGGCCAATATGCCTCCGTCTTTATTACTGTCGCTGTAGCCCAGCATTACTTCCTGTACTGTTTGAGCCTGTATTTTTCGAACGGGGTGTGAAAGAAAAGCATCCAGGATTGCAGAACCGTTATTTAGGTCATCAATGGTTTCAAACAAAGGAACTACCGGTAATGAATATCTGCTCAACCCTGTTTCCCGCATCAGTAAATAAACCACGAGTAAATCACTCACATTCCTGGTCATACTCACAATAAAAGAACCAACTCCGTCGGTACCATATTGTTTGATATGTTGCTGCACTGCACGGTAACAATCCAGTACTTTATCTGCCTCTTCACCAAAAGAAGTTTCAGCAATGGCAAAAGGTCTTGTGCTTTGCAGCTCCTGTGTAAGAAAAGAAACTTTTTCTTCTTCTGTCCAACTGCTGTAAGGTGTAAGATGCGGAAGTGCCATAGCCAATATTTGGCCCATTGCTTTATCATGGAAAGCGCTGTTTTGACGGATGTCCAGCTTTGCAAGATGAAAACCAAAGCATTGTACCAGCCGTTCAAGAGGAAACAATAACTGTTCAACAATTCGTTGTGCACCAATTTCATTTAAACTTTCACGCAGCAATTTTAAATCCTCCGTCAACTCACGGGGATGATGGTAAATAAAAGATGTTTGTTCAAAGCTGCCTTCAATTGTATGCTGCAGCTTCAGCAGCAGCAGGTTTATGTACTGCCGCCACGGTTCATGCAGGTTTCGCTCCACTGCTTTTTGCGACTCTTCGCCGCTCATGTGTGTAAGCAGTTGAATGGCTTCTTTCAGTGAGAGCGGTACAGGATTTCTTGTTTCAGAAAAACTCATTCGTTCAGCCAGCTCCGTTAGTTGTTTGTGCAGCAGCAGCAATGCGGCCTTCCTGTGTTCCTGCAGGGTGGAAGCAGTAATTGCTGCTGTTACATAAGGATGCCCGTCACGGTCGCCGCCCACCCAGCTTCCAAATTGCAATACAGGAAATTGTTGAGGTGAAGAGAGCAGCGATGTATTAAAGCCCATGCTCATCCAGCTTTGCCTGAGTTGTATATCTGCCAGTTTTAATGCCTGTGGAAAAACTTTGGTGAAATAGTGCAGTACATTATTTCTTTCTGAATAAACAGATGGTTTTTCAAGATACACTTCACCTGTGCGCCACCATCGCTCCAATAATGCTTTCATTTCATCATTTAACTGTTCCCGCTCAGTGGAAGAAAGATGTGATTGTTCCGATTTAATAAGTAATAAGTAAAACTCTCTGTGTAAGTCCAAAACAGAAAGACGTTTTGCTTCTGTAGGATGTGCGGTAAGTACGGGTGTAATTTCAATGTTGCAAAGCACTTCCGGCATTTGCTCTTGTGTTAAGCCCTGTTGCTGCCAGCGTGTAAATGTTTCGCACCAGCTGCCACGGATGGAGGCGGGGCCCTTTTCATTTATCATTTGCCGCCTGTATTGTGCCGCAGCATTTTGTTCTGTAAGATTCATTATCTGGAAAAGAATGCTGAGCGCCTGTATATCTGTTTCTTCATTAATTTCTGTAATACCGCCTGCATTACTTGTAAATTGCTTTATAAGCGATGACAAACGCTCAAGCTGTAAATTCGTAAGCACATCGCTAAACAAAGAAACAACCTGTTTCAGGTGCGCATCGGCTTTTGAAAAATCCTGTACCGTATGTGTTTGTATCATGGAAAAGAAAGTTGTTGTTTTTAATAATACTGTAAAATAGAACAAAAGCCCCGTTTAAAAGCAAAGTGCTTAATGATTAATAACAGTGGCGATACTGATTTTATACAAGAATAACAATGCAGAGCCGGTATTGTAAATACATGCTCCTTATTCTTTCAATATAACAACAACCTTTTCATTTGTTTTAAGACTGGACGATAAATTTAACCGGTACCCTGTTCCTTTGGATTCAATAATCAGCAGGGCGGTATTGGGCGGAACCGTTCCTTCATTTTCTGCAAAGAGAATAATTTCATGAAACGGCTGCTCTTTGTTTACTGAAATTACAAATGAGAAGGGCTGTAATGATACTTCTGTTTTTTGAAGCAACAGTTTTCCGTTGTGAATAATAGTAACAGTATCATGATCATACGTTCCATTATCATACAGTGTAAACCTTATAAGACCGCTATCTACAGTTAAAGTATTATGTTCATGAATTTTTCTTTTAGCAGCTTCTTTTAGTTTGCTGCTGTCTGTTTTTTCATTTCTGGATACGGTTTCGGTGAACAAAGAATCTTTATTGAAAGGAGGTAATAAAGCAGCAATATCATCCCCCCTTTTGTTCAGCCAGTTTGCCATGTATTCGGTTGTATCTGTTTTCTCTGATACCCGGCTAAGCTGCACTGAAACTTTTGAACCCATAGCAAGAGCGCCTTTAAGATAGGCAGTGCCAATTAAAAATTCTTTATTGTCAGTTTTAATATATTTCCAATCATACCTGCAAAGCGTGTGCATGATCGTTCTGTTAATGAAACGAACGCCCTCGCCCTTTACCCTTTTTTGTACTGTAATAAAGGCACCTTTAAAATCTGCAGTACAATACCCCATACTTTTTTCATAGATATAACCCACAAGGGTACTGTCTTTCTGAATCGCCACCAGTTTGTGAAATTGCTGAGAATTACCGCCCGTCCAGGTGCCGGTAAGATTTTGGGCAGAAAGAGATGCTGATAAAAGAATAAAAGAAATACAGCTAAAAAAATGGTTCATGTATTTTCATTGTTTATGTATATAAACATACGGATGAATGATTTTGTTCTTTTTCCGGACTCCCAAGGAACCCTGTACCAAAGCGATGAAAACAAAACGGGCCACAATGGACCCGTTTTATTCTGAATGTAAAATGAATTATTTTTTCTCAGGCTCATAGCCAAACAAATCTTTAATGGTTAAAATGTTTACAGTTCCATATTTTTTAAGCATGTCAGGATTTACTTTTTTAGTGGATCCAATCATACCAATGTTCCAGAATTTATTGGCAAGATGCTGCTGGTGAAAGTTATTAATATCAGAAAGTGAAATACCATCTATCTTTTCGTAGGTATCTTTTCTCATATCATGATCCAAACCCATCCTCAATGCATAATTGTATGTAAACAGGATGTTTTCTTTGGTAATGCGGTTGGTTTCAATATTTTGTTTAATGGCCTTTTTGCCGGTTTGCCAGAGCTTTTCGCTCTGCGGCATATTGTTGAGCAACTGTTGCATGGATGCCAGGGCGCTGTCTGCTTTATCTGCCTGTGTGCCCACATAAAACATAGAGCTGAAGGGTTCATCCAAACGGCCGGGTTCGTTATAAGAAGAAAATGCTGAATACGCCAGCGCTTTTGATTCACGTATTTCCTGGAACACAATGGAGCTCATACTGCCGCCATAATATTGATTGAAGGCAGATGTAATGGGAAGTATGTTTTTATCAAACGGAACATCCCAGCGGCTCATGTTAATTTCTGTTTGCACCATATCATAATCAACAAAATAAATTTGATTGGCTGTTGCAGTAAGCTGTTGATATTTTTTCTCCTGCGGATAATCTTTTAGCACTGCAGGTAATTTATGTGCGGCTTTTAACTGGTTGGTAAAAACAGATGCTTCCAGCGGGCCGTAATAAAACACTTTGTGTTTGTAACCCGTAAGTGATTTAATAATATCAATCAGCTCATCCGGTTTGAGATTGCGTAACTCCTCATTGCTCAGCACATCATTATACGGATTGTTTTTTCCATACTGCACATAATTCATCATGGCTTCCCAAAAAATAGTTCCCTTGTTGAGAGTAGCATCGTTGCGTGCTTTTATTTTTGACTCCACCATTTTTTTAAGCGCTTCTGCATCAGGCCGGGCGTCACTCAATAAATCTTCAAGAATGGCAATGGCTTTTTCAAAATTTTCCTGCAGACCGCCGATGCTTACATAAACCCGTTGATTATTGCTGAAAATATTTAAATCAACTGCCAGCTTATACAACTCTTTATTGATTTGCTCGTTTGTTTTTGTGCCTGTGCCTATGAGTTTTAAATATTCAATAGCCAGCGGCAGTTTTTGATTGTGATTTTTACCCATATCCAGCACATAATACATGCTGAAGAGATTGTTGATATTATTTTTTACACTCCACACTTCTGCACCCTGCTGCAACCGGGTTTTTGTAATGTCTTTTTCAAAATCAAGAAACACAGATTTTAACGGAGCAGGAGCAGCGCTTATAATACTTTTCACAAAATCACTTTCACTTTGCCGGTTTACTTCCACCGGGTGTATTTCCGGCTTGGGCACTTTCTTTACATTTTTATCTTCACCTGTTTTTTTATACACCACTGTATAATTATTGCCAAACCATTTATTGGCAAAAGCCACCACATCAGCTTTTGTAAGTTTTCGCATGGCGGCAACGTTGGATAAATAAGTTTCCCAGGATGTGCCGCTTATAAACTTATCATGCAGTACAAAAGCCATTTGAACGGGATTCTCCTGTTCACGAACACGGCCCACCATGAGGTTGTTTACAGTTGCTTCAATTAAATCAGCATCAAAATTTCCTTTTTTAAGATTGGTAATTTGTGCAATCACCAAATCTCTTACCTGCTGCATGGTTTGGCCTTTCAATGGTTTGCCGCCAAAGTACATCATGCCATAATCCCGGAGCATATAATTAAACCCGTAAGCTTCCAGCACCAGTTGTTTCTTTACAAGGTTTTTATCAATTAAACCACTTTTGCCATTATATAAAATAGAACTCACCAAATCTGCCATAATCGCTTCTTTGCTCAATGCACTGGGCATCATAAAACCAATAGCCACCTGTTCTTCATCGGGACTCATTACTGTTTTTTCTTCAATCCTGGTTCTTGGCGCTTCGGGTTTAAATGTAAAAGGCGGTATGGGTTTAGACTGCCATGCACCAAAATTGGCATCAATCATTTTTATGGTTTCATCAGCATTCAAATCGCCCGTAAGAAGGATGGCCATATTATTGGGTACATAATAGGAGTTGTAGTAATTTTTAATGGCAGGGAGTGATGGATTTTTTAAATGCTCAACAGTGCCGATAGTGGTTTGTGTGCCATAAGGATGGTTTTTAAACAGTGATGCAAACATAGTTTCAAAAACTTTGGTACTGCCGTTATCAAGACCGATGTTTTTTTCTTCATACACAGCTTCCAGTTCTGTATGAAATAAACGCAGCGCCGGGTTACGGAAACGTTCTGCCTGCACTTTCAGAAAACGGTCCAGGTTATTGGATGGAATGTTTTCCATATAAGTAGTGTTCTCAAAAGAAGTAAAGGCATTCGTAAAATTGGAGCCAAGTGCAGTCATCATTTTATCATACTCATTGGCAATGGCAAATTTTGCAGCCACGCCGGAAACAGAATCAATCTGGTGATAAATTCTTTTTCGTAACACACTGTCTTTTGTTTTATTGTATTTTTCATACAAAGCTTCAACAACAGCAAGCTGCGGTTTTTCTTTTTCATAATCAAGCGAGCCATAACGGTCAGTACCTTTAAACAGCATGTGTTCCAGGTAATGTGCCAACCCTGTATTGGTGGAGGGATCGTTTTTACTGCCGGCTTTTACTGCAAACAGGCTCATGATTCTTGGCTCCAGGTGGTTTTCTGCAAGGATTACTGTTAGCCCGTTTTTTAGCTGGTAAAAACGAACATGCGAAGGGTCGTTTTCAATTTCTTTCCAGGTGTAATTTCCATCGGCCGATGTTTTGGTTACAAATGAAAAGTTTTGTGCGAATGATATGTGTGCAAGCAAAAGCAGGCAAACTGCTGCAGGTAGTTTTTTCAATTGCATAATAGAAAGTTTAGGCCTGAAAAGTATGAAATGTTTTTTTTGTTTGATGACAACCCTTATTATTTTAACAAAAAAATTCAGGGTGGCAATAACAGGGATTGATTTTTTTCAAAATCATTAATAAGGTTGAATGGTATAAATCACCCTCAGTTTATAATCGTCTGCTTTAATAATGCCTTTATAAAAATCATACCAGCCGTCATCCGGCCCGCCCTGTCCCTGGTTGGTGTGAATCATAAAAGCTCCGTTCTTATAACAGTAGCCATCCACCACAACAGAGTGTCCAAAATCTTTTAAGTTGGCGAAGTGTAAAAACACTGGTCGCCTGTTATTGATTTCGTTGTAAATTATTTTCTCCAGCTTGCCCAATGTGTTGGGTACATATTTATGCCAGGCGATATAGCGTTTTACTTTTATGCGGTAATGTTTTTCCAGCAGCCCGGCGGGGGCAAGACCATTCATATAGTTATCTGTGCCAAAATCTTTTTGCACTGCAAGAGCTGCATAGTAACTGTATTTGGAAAGTTGCTGAATGGTTTCTTCTGTGGATGATGAATCAATAGTTGGCGCAAATAAACTAAAGTTGAAAAAGGAGCTGTCAACCGTTTCATCAATTTTATATCCTTTTCCTGAAACATATTGCACATGCCCGAATGGCTTGAGCTGATGATAGTATGCAATTTGTGCCAGCGCTGTGCTCCAGCAGCCCACCCGTAAAGAATCGGGTGTGCATTTTTGAAAACCACCCATTTGCTGCCAGTTGGTTTTTGTTAAGCAGTCAGCATCTTTCATGCACTTTGTTTTATCGGGGAAAAAAGGAAACGAAGTGCAAATGAAAACATAACCAGCAACAATTGCAGCCAGTATGAACAAAATGATTTTAGATGATTTCTTCATTCGGAGTTACTTTTTAAGATAGAATGCCGTAAACGTGATGGAGAGCAGAATGCTTCCTTCAAGAATACGCTGAATCAAACCTCCATACGGAGAATTTAGTTGTGAAAAGAAAAGTACAGCAAATACCAAAGAAACAAATCCGCATAGCAAGATGACTTTGCCTGTATAGACCGCATCTTTCCATTTTAGAGCAGCAAATCCCAGCATTATTACAAAGAAGGGAACAGTTACATAGCTAAACAAACCCGATATGCTGTGAATGAATTGAGCAACAGACGGGTTAATCATTTCTTTATTGCAACCTGCATCACAGGGAAAAATTCCAGTGAGAATTGTTCCGCCTCCGTAAAACAAACCAATACCTCTTAGTGCAATTGTTGTTGCTTTTGTTTGAGAGAGATATTTTACAGCACTAAAACAAAAAAACAATATTAACAGGCCCGAAGGAATATAACCCATCAGCCGCAGGTATATTCCATACGTTGTATCAATGGCATAGGACTCACTCAGAAAATTTGAAACCTGGCTATAACCGGGGATGAGCAAAGCGCCGCTGATAGCAGCAGCAACAAAAAGAACGACACCTGCAATGCCAATGTTTGAAACAGTTGATTTGGTCATAATAAAAGAGGAGCTGATTAAAAATGATTAATGATCCACACTGATAATCCTTGTAACCTTCCAGCCCGCTTCTGTTTTCTTCCACACATGAATAAATTTAAACACACCGCAATCCATTTTTCCGTTTTCCATGTGGCAGAAACGATGTTTTGCAATTTGCACAGCGCCATAGTTGGGAATGGGATATACTTCCATGGTTTCTTTAATGAGCGTTCTCTTTAAATCGGGAACATTGGCGGCTGCATTTTTAAGCGAATTAACAGAGTATGTTTTATCAGTAAGCCCGCCTTTGTCGTGATAGAACTCCAGGCTGCTGTCAAGAAAATCAGCAAACCGGTTTATGTTTTTTTCATTAAAAGCAGAAAAGAACAAACTGTCCTGCTTAAAAATGGTGTTGAACAATGCAGTATCAGTATGTTTTTGCTCCTGTGCTTTGAGATAAAAAGAGGAGAGCAGCAGTAAAGAAAGAAGGACGATACGTTTCATGGCAATAAGTTTATTGAGTAAAAAAATAGCCCCGCTGTTTTGTTCCGAAACTTTGGGGCCGTTGGCTGTTCCAACTTTAACCACTATGTTGAAGTGAATGCATTGATGATGATAAGGTTTTTGACGATGATAAGGTTGTAATGGTTACAATGCACTCACTGTTATTGGCTGGTGAAAAACAGCATCGGTATTTTTATAGGAAGCAATGGCCTTTGTTTTTGTTGTATCGGGCTTTTGATTGCCACCGGGCTGATAGCGGTAACGGCTGCTGTCAGTATTCTTTTTTAACTCATCTTCACGCTGCTTCAATTCTTCTTTCTCACGCTCAATATCTTTCAGTTCATCAGTCTTGTCTTCGCTGCCGTTTTTATTGTATTTGTATTTCTCTTTGTCTTTTCCATCCACACGCCGCAAACCATCAACAGTCATGATGTAGTCCACATCAGAGGAGTATTCAAAATCAGTATATACATCCACATCCCAGTCTTCGCTCATCCTGTTCCATCTGTTTTTTTGTGTAAAGCGGTAGTTAACAGGATTAAGTTTTCTTGCAACGCTTTTTTCAAAAACGATTTTTTTGCCCACTGGTATTTTAATAACAACATTTACATGCTGCCCACGAAACTTATCAGTTTTTGCAATGGCCATATAGCTTCCCAAATCAAGCACACCATCTTTATAATTTACTTTATAGGAAATTTTATTGGCTTTATCTGCAGCCTGTTGCTTGCTTTGGCCATAGCTGCGGCGCACAATTTGCACACTATAATTTGAATCATTGCTTTGTTCAATTTGCGGACGAATGGTGCTGAGTTTTAAAGAATCATCGTTCACATCCCATCCGCCACCATCGCCATCTTCATGTATCCACCAATAGTGACCACTATAAGACACCTCGGGCTCGCTTACAGTTACAACCATTTTATCAGCAGGTTGTGTAATGCTGATTGTTTCAGGAACTTCTGTGCGGGCACTCAGGCTTGCTCCAACAGTGCTAATGAGCAGAAATAAACAAACCCAGCCCACCAGCCACAATGCACCAAACACATAACCCAGGTAACTTCTTTTTGATTTGATGCCGAATATTTTACGAACTACCCATACAAAGAACGCAACAGCAGGAACCAGTAAGAAAAATACCAGCGTTCCCCATATAGCAAAGTTTTGTGTGCCGCCTTCAATTACATAATCTTTTAATGGCCACGCCACAACACCAATAATGGTAAATCCAAACAAAATCATTAGCAAACAAAAAGCAATAATACCTGCAATAAACAGGAAGAAGATTTTAAACAGCATACCAATAGCATTGGCAATACCATAACTTGTTCTTTGTGCCACGGGTCTGGCTTCACTTGCAAAAGCCTGTGCTCTTTCTTTCACTTCTTCGCCCATTACTGCAGCGCCTTCTTTCATCTGTTCGCCCACACGCTGTGCACCGCTCTTTACATCATCACCCATTTTTTTCAAATCTTCTTTCACCGCTTTACTAATGCTGCCCACATCAATTTTTTCGCCACGCATTTGCAGTTTATCCGCAGCGCTGCTGGCTTTGGGCAATACAATCCAAAGAATAATGTAAGTAAAAAACAAAGTGCTGCCCAGGCCTGCTCCTAAAAAAATTCTCGGAAAATCTGAATCAAATCCCCAGAAGAACATATTTCTGAAAAGAGAACCAACAGCACCCAAAATAATGGGCGATAGAAATACAATCCGGGGAATCCAAACGGCTATATTAAAATAGTTAGCTAAACCACCAGCCACACCACCAATCACCCGCTGATCAGGATCACGGAACAAACGCTTTTTGATATTGCTCTTTAATTCACGTTGCGGCAATACGGCCCAAAGAATAATGTAAATAAGCAACCCTGTACCATAACCCAGCGTAAACAGCACAAACAACACACGGATGATGGTGGGATCAATCTTTAAATAATGGGCAATGCCACTGCACACACCACCCAGCACTTTATCATTGGCATTGCGGCTCATGCTGCCACGGGGCTCGTCAGTTGCAGCGCTGCTGTATGTTTTGCTTCCGCCGTTTGCTGCACCGGAAGCTAAAGAAGGCTCATTATCCATCTCCGCAAAATCTTCCACACGGCCCATGCTGTTGAGAATATTGTTTACACTTTCGTCTGTAATACAGGCGTTGCCTTTCTTTAAATCTTCATCAAACAATTCGGCAATACGGTCTTCAATATCATTGATGATTTCGTCACGACCTTCCTCATTGGCAAAGTAGCGGCGCAAACTTTCAATGTACTGCTGTAATTGTTCAAAAGCAGTTTCCTCAATGGGAATTACCCGGCCTTTGAAGTTTATATTAATTACCTTTTTCATTTTCTTTCAATTTAGTAGTGGTGGTTAAAGTGGACTTTCAGAAGAAGGATGAACCGTTATGGTTTCTCCGGTAACTGCAGCGTTGGACTGTCCGTTCTTTTGCGTTACCGCATTTACGGCGCTCACCATTTCGTTCCAGGTACTCTGGAGTTCCTTGTAAAAGGCCGCTCCTTTTTCTGTAAGTGAAAAATATTTGCGGGGAGGTCCGCTGCTGCTTTCTACCCAGCGGTAGGTGAGCAGGTCGGCATTTTTGAGCCTCGTTAACAGCGGATAGAGGGTACCTTCCAGGAGGTTGAAGTTGGCTTTCTTCATTTCCTCGATGATATCACTCGGGTACACTTCACCCCGTTGAATAACGGAGAGGATGCAGAACTCGAGCACTCCCTTTCGCATCTGGCTTTGTGTGTTCTCAATATTCATAACCTGAGGAGTTTAATTTTTTTTATATGGCGGCTCCGTAGCTATCGGGGCGGGCGGCTCTCAATTTGCGCTGTATCAAGCACCGCCTTTTACCACTTTAATCATTGACAACACAAACATAAGACATTATTTGGTACTATGTAACACATAGTACCATCTTTTTTTTAGTAGCTGGCAGATGCTAATAGCCTTAATTTTAATTAAGTATTTACATATCAATCAGTTAGAATAAAAAGGGAGGGCAAAAAATTTTTTTAAATTTTTTTTGAAGGAGATTGAAAAGGTGGGGCTTTCAGCCTTTTCAGCAATATTCAGCATTTGTTCTGTGTCTTTCGGGGTGCCGCCACGCCCTATGGCGTGGCCCTCCGCTGCGCTCCGGCCCTTTAGCCACAGCAGCCCGTGAGCAAATGAACTTTGTTGAGCAAACTGGCAACAGAGACAGAAGCCTGCAGCAATTACCAATCAACAAAGAGTAATCATCATCAGCGGCGAGTCCTGCCACCCCACACACAAAGCCCATGGCAGAGACCCCGCCTTAGAATTTTTTTTGAACAATTCATCTGTATTCAACAAATAACAATTACTAATTTCACCCGGCAAGGAAGGAATTCTATTTGGAAGAAGAGCTTACGGACATATAACAGTTAAATACTAAGTTTTATGAGAAATCGCCTTTTATTTACAGCATTTATTATTACACTTTTTTCATGCACTCAAAAAAATGATGTTGTGAGTGCAAAGATTGACCATGTAAGTAAATGGTTCATTTTACATGAGGATAGTCTTTACAAAGAATTAGAAGCATTATCTGTAAAAGAATTAGATGAAAGCAAATCTTGTTACACAAGTAATGAACAACCCATAAATAGCTTAATGGAACCGTTTACAAATGAAGTAAAAAGAAATTGTGATGGTCTTGAAGTGGCTTTTACCTATTGCAAAAAATCAAACCCCAAAGCAACAGTTTTTTTGCCGACAAACTATGACAGGCGTTGGAGTAAGGCATTGGATACCATCTTTAATTTTTTTCCAAGCTCTAAATATTTTAAGATTATCAAATATGAGCAATGTATCTGTGACACAACTACAGATATTCTTACACTTGACGCAGAAGATGTAATTTTAAAAAACTTCAGAGTTAGTATGAGCTCATTTGACACTTTACAAAATATAGTGGTCTACATCCCGCATAGGCCAATTAACACAAAACTTTCAGAAAGAGATATTGCTTTTTTAAGACAACAGCTTTTGGGTGAAGAGCTTTATGTAAGAAGAATCAATCAATTAGAATTTAAGTTCTGCGATACAATTAAATCTCACCTGCTGACAATTTCTGAAACACGCAATAGATTGAGATGAAAATAATTAGCCGCTTATTTTATATAAAGAAATATTTTAACAACTTCATAAAAACCGGTTTAGTCATAGGCCAAATTAAACCTTCCACCCCTCGGTCCGTCATAACCGCATAAAAATTACAGATATGAAATACAAACTTCTTTTAATCGCAACCCTTTTGCTATCCATCTCCGCTTTTAATGCAGAGGCGCAGGTACGTTCACATCGTACATATATCCGTCCCGGTATTACTAATGGAACATCAAGAGCTGAGGCATTCCGTCTCCGCCAGGATCGCAGGCATCTGCGCCGTGATGTCATCCGCTTTAAACGAAATGATGGCCGGATAGGTCCGCTGGAACGCCGTCACCTCCGGCGTGAAAGAAGGCATTTGAAGAGAGAACGCTTTTTCTTTCAGCACAACCGCAGAAAGGTGTAACACATTCTTTTCTCATATATAGTGATTGGTGAATGGGTCCCGCATTTTTTGCGGGGCTTTTTTTGCATTTTATTGCTCAGCTATTGCTACAGCACATTCTTCTTATTCAAATCAAGACCTTTATAAAATCCCAAATCTTGATTGGTCATTAATTTGGTAAGCAATGCAATTTGCCCTGTGTGGTATGAGTAATGTTCTGTAACGTGAAGAATGATAGCGATTCCGTTTTTTTCAAAACCCTGCACCGTTTTTGTTTTGAGTAAAGATTCTTCATCATGTATTTGTATTTCTTCAATCACACTATGAACAACAGCGCTTAATTTTTCAAACAACTGTTCTTTGCTCAATCCATCTTTTGCTGAAAATTCTTTATGACGTTCTCTTAAATCTGCTTTGCCGCCCAAAGATGATAAAACATACTGCGTCATATTACCGCAGAGATGCAGCATTAAATTGGCTACGGAATTAGAAGCCTCATTCGGCTTTTGCCACACCTGTTCTTCACTCAGCAGATCCAGACAAATTTTTACACGCCTGGTGTATTCATTCAAATGCCTGATGCAATCTTTGATAAATTCTTTTTTAATCTTTTCCATGTTAATTTTTTTTCAGCGCAGAGAAAGAAGAACGCAGAGCTTTTCGCAGAGTAACTACGCTCTTCGCCAAACTTATTTCTTTAACAAAAACTCCAGTGGAATACTCACTCTTTTCTTCCACGCATTTTCACTATGTTCTTCACCCGGAAAATATTTCGTCATCCGGTTCTTTGAAGTAAAACCTTTTTCGTTCATCACCGCATCCGCCATTTTTTGCAACGGCGGATACAATGCATCCAAAGTAGCATCGCCATAATCAAAATAAATTTTATGCGTTGTGGGTGATGGCAAATGGTTTTTCAGATACTTCATAAATGCAGAGGGAATCGGATTGTTATCCATGTTAAATGTACCCGGCCAGTGTGTACTCAAACAGGCAGCACCGCCAAATACATTCGGATATTCACAAATGGCATACATGCTGATGAGTCCGCCCATGCTGCTGCCTGCAACAAAGGTGTTGACCCTGCCCGTTTTTGTGGAATAGGTTTTATCAATAAACGGTTTGAGTTCTGTTACTAAAAATTTCAAATACAAATCACTGTGTACTTTTTCGCCCTGGAACACAGCCTGTCCATTGGTACGCTTGGCATAATAGATAGTATCACGCTGCTCCTGCGTTAAACTTTCAAAAGGTTTTTGTGGAAAATAGTCGGTGTGACGGTACTTGCCTCCGTTCCAAACGCCTACTACAATACATTCACGAATCTTTTTTTCTTTCAGCAAACGGCTCATTGTTTCATCAATGCCCCATTCCTGTTTATTCCATGTAACAGTAGAGTCATACAACATCTGTCCGTCATGCATGTATAATACGGCATATTTCTTTTTAGGCGAATAACCATCGGGCAACCATACATCCACATTACGTGCTGTTACAAACTGCGATGGAAAACTATCATGACGAATAAGTTTGCCGGATGAAGGCACGGGCAGTTGTGCCTTTGAAATCATACACATTAACAACAATGCAATTGAACAAAATACTTTCATTAGTACATCTTTTAGCACAAGTTCTGAAAAGAAAGGCAATAAAAAAAGCAGCTCATTGAGAGCCGCCAAGATTATAAAACCTATAAGGTCTGCCGAAGAGCACAAGGCAGCGCTGCAGACCTTATAGGTTTGGTTTAGGTTTCAAACTCACTTCTTCACATTTCCATCTGCATCCAGCTCCACAATTTCATAACCCATCTTTTGCAAGCCGGGTAAAATTTTAGCTTTATCACCCACCAGCAAAATATTCATCTTATCTAAGTTGAGATATTTTTTTGCAAGGGCATTGATTTCATCTGCCTTAATATTTTTTAAGATGTTTGTTTGCTCATCAGTAAAATTGGCGGGCAGGTTGTATTCCAAAATTCTGCCAATAAAACCGGCTTTCTGGAATCCTGTTTCATAACGCAATGCATCACGCTGACCAATTGCACTCTTCATAAACTCCATTTCATCTGCCGTAACTCCAGTGGTAATATATCCTTTAAAAATATTCAGCAGTTCTGCTAATGCACTATCAGTTGCTTCTGCTTTAATACCACTGCTGAACTCAAAGCTGCCGCTGTAAGCATCACCATCAAAACCGCAACGGGCGCCGTAGGTCCATCCTTTCTCTTCACGCAAACTTAAATTTACACGGCTGTTGAAAGCGCCACCTAATGGATAATTCATCAAGCCTGCTTTGTAAAACTCACCGGTTGCATCATACTTCAAATTGGTAACAGCGCCAACTCTGAATTCCGTTTGTGCAGCCTTAGGCACATTCACCAGATAGATGTTTGTTTTTTCAATGGCAGGCGCTGCTGCAGGAAAGGGAATGGTTATTTTTTTATTGGGCAATTTAGTAAGGAAAGAAAGTTTGGGCATTATTTCACTTTCAGTAACATCACCCACCACTACTACATTCACGCCCTGTGAAGTCATATAATTATCATAGTAATTTTGAATGTCGTCCAGTTTCATTCCTTTAATGGTGGTTTCTGTACCATTATCGCTCACACCTAATATGGTGTTGCCATAATTGATTTTGGCAAACACTACATCCGCTACAGCAGAGGGTTGTGATTTTTGCTGCTTAAAACTTTCAACAGCCTGGTTTTTTAACCGCTTAAAAGCATCTTCTGTAAACTTGGGCAGCAGCATGCGCTCTTCCAGCAATACAAGAGTGGCATCTAAATTTTTCTTAAGCGTTTGCACCCGGAAGGTAATACCATCCATACCGCTGAACACACTTACATTGCTTCCCAGTTTTTGCAAAGCACGGCTCATGGCTTCTGCACTTCTGTTCCTGGTGTCATCATTCATCATGGTTGCAAAGAAATCAGCAAGGCCTGCTTTACTCACATCATTACCCTGTAACAAATGACCGCCGGGAATTTTCACAGATAAGGTAACAGTAGGCAGTTCGGTATTTTGTGTACCAATTACTGAAACACCGTTGTTCATTTTCTCTGTCCAGTAAGCAGGAACTTTAATAACGGGGTTAGGACCGTTGCCGGGCATTTTACTTCTGTCAAATTTATCTTTTGCTTTTACGTATTTTAAACCTGCATAGCCATAATCAGGCGCTTTGTAATTGTTTTTATCAATCACATAATTATCTTCTGCCACTCCGTTTTTCTCCTGGCCTTTGGGCAAAATGCTCAGTGTAACACCATGTGCATTTTTGATGTATTGAAAGTAAACACGCTGTACATCTTCTTTCGTTACACCACGATACATTTCCAAAAATTTTCCAATTTGATTGGGGTTACCGGTAAATGTTTGTAAAGCTGCTAACTGTGATACCTTGCCACTCACACTTTGCAAACTGTTCACCAATTGTGCTTCAATACCTCCTTTAAAGCGTTCAATATCTTCATCAGTAACACCACGCACTTCAAAACTGTCCAGCGCCTGTTTAAACAAAGAGTAAGCAGTGGCTAATGATTTACCGGGCATGGGTACAATATTAAAAACAAACTCACCGCTCAGCTCACTCAACTGGCTGTTGGCGCCTGCCTGCAATGCCAGTTGCTTTTTGGTTAATTGCTGATACAAAACCGAATTGTTACCCTGCCCTAAAATCTGTGCAAGACATGCAAGCGCTGCCATGTCTTTATGATAGTTGGGCACAGTTGCATAAGCTGTAACCATAATGGGAATGCGTGCATAATTATCAACATAAGAAACAAAACGGGTGCGGTCAACTCTTGGAACCACGGGCGCCATCTTTTTTACTTCGGACCCACGTGGAACAGAACCAAAATATTTTTCAACCAGTTTAATCACTTCCTTTGGATTTACATCACCACCCACTGTTACCGTTGCATTGTTAGGACCATACCAGCGAAGGAAAAAGTTTTTAAGATCCTCTGCATTTACACGGTCTAAATCTTCAACATAACCAATGGTTAACCAACTGTAAGGATGACCATAAGGATACAGGTTTTTAGAAAGATATTCCTGCGCCAAACCATACGGACGGTTATCATAATTCTGTCCACGTTCATTCTTCACCGTTGCACGCTGTACTTCAAATTTCTTTTGCGTAACGGCATCTAATAAAAAGCCCATACGGTCAGCTTCCAGCCACAACATTTTTTCTAATTGATTGCCGGGAACGGTTTCAAAATAATTGGTGCGGTCACGGTTAGTCGTTCCGTTGAGTGTACCGCCGGCAGCGGTTACTGTTTTAAAATGTTGTTCATCGGCTACGTTATCACTTCCCTGGAACATCATGTGTTCAAAAAAATGAGCAAAGCCGCTCTTGCCAATCTCCTCCCGTGCACTGCCCACATGATACGTAACATCCACATGCACCATCGGATCGCTGTGGTCTTCATGTATCACCAATGTTAATCCGTTGGGCAAAACATATTTTTCATAAGGAATCGTTAGTTCATTTCCTTTACGAACAACTTTTTCAATCAGTTTTGTTTGTGCATATACAGTAGATGATGCAAATACAAACAATACAGCAAGCAATTTTAATTTCATGTGTTTATTTTTTATTTTAAATTATTGCCACTACTTGTCCCGCTTTTGCGGGATAGTATGCCCATAATCATTTCCTTTTGGTATGCTTTGTTTATGGGCATTTCATACAGTCATTTTATTTTAAGTAGCGCTAAATTATAAAAACAAGTAACAATAAACTGTAAAGATTGTTGAAAAAAGCAGAATTTGATAAAATTAATTTGGGGCTCTGCACTTTTGTACAACTACAAGCTATTACCACCGCCCGCCTTCAATCTTTTTGCGGCCCTGCACACAGCCCCTGCACAAAAAGGATTTTCGGCTAAGCGGCGCAGCCCTTCATCAGTAATACATCCATCAGCAAAAAGCCTCCGCAACTTTTAACTTGTTGTAAGAATGTAAGCTCCGTCAGGAGCATCCTGTTTATAGGAAATTGCAAATAATTGTATTGGCTCCATCGGAGCCTCCTGTTGTTTGAGGTGACTCCTCCGGAGTCGGGTGTATCCTGTTTATATTATGTCTATAAACAGGATGCCACGCTGTGGCGAAAACTCAAGCTTATATCAATTGGACATTTAATTTATGCTAATGCGAAGCATTTTTTCCTCTGCGAACTCAGCTTCTCAGCGTGCAAAAAAGAAATCACGCCCGTCCGAACGATTCACCCGGGCGGGCAGAGGGAAGAGAACGCAGAGCAAATGACAATTTCATTGCCATTTAGAATAAAATCTTGTTTAAATGTCTAAATGGTATTAATACCGCTATTGTCCAGCCTTTCTAAATTAACAAAAAGCCTCCGCAACTTTTAATTGTTGCAGAGGCTTGAACTGTATTTAAAAATTATTAAGCCGCTTTTAATGAAACCGGAGATTTCTTTTTCGCCACCAGGTTTTGCCAGGCCCACATGAGTGTGAAGCTGGGAATAAAATCAGTCCACGGCAATATTTCTTCAAAAAAGTTAAACACGCCACCAAAAGCGCCTTTCCATCCGCCAAATGTTTTAAAGAAGATGATAGCAGAAAGCGGCGCCCAAATAACATCCGCAAACTCACCCAGGAACGGAACCGCATAAGTAGCGTAACCAATTGCATCCATTAAAATGCAAAAGAGAAGTGATGATTGTTGTTTGTTCATGTGTACTGTTGTTTTAGCAACGGAATAGAGATTGCAAAATTAATACCATAGTTGCATACTGCATAAACCTCCGGGTAGCAGTTATTATCATTAACATCTTTAATGGCACGGCCCTGCAGCATATCCCGCATGTACTGCATTCCCTGCCAGGGCGGGTATAACTCTTGCTTACCCGGTGAAAACAGTTTTGTAAGTTTTATCATCAGTTCTAAAAAACCTAAACCGCCAGCTTTAAAGAGTTTAAAATTTTTACCTGTTACAGCACTTGTAACTTCACCGATTTCTTTACTGCTCATTCTGCTGCCGGCTATATGTAAGTAACGTGGGGCAGTGGCATCAACCGCAGCATTTGCTGTAAACGATGCAACATTGTAAGTTGTTGTAAAATCCATTGGCTGCAGAGCGCTGCCCCAATAAAGAATCCATTTTCGTTTAAAGAGAATCAGCGGCATGTCACCGGTAAGTAATTCCATAAATGCCCCGTTAAAAATGGTGGTAAGCGTAATGGGTTTATTTTGAGCATAACTGTGAAACTCCCTGCGCATATCCAGGTTTCTGTTTTTGCCGGGAACCAGATTGGTAAAATCAATAGAATAATCACTGGCTATAAAACGGGGAACGCCTGCTGCAACTGCAGCATCTAACAACTTCTTTTGTGCATCCATAATTACATCTTTTAATCCGGCCATGGCCGATACAATACAGCTCATACCTTTACAGGCATTTGCAAGCTCCGTTATATCATCCATATTTACCTGCAAAACAGTTACACCTTTTTCTTTAAGCTGCTGTATTTTTTCACTGCTGCTGGTTGGCCGCACAAGTGCAAATACCTGTACATCTTTTTGAAGAAGGGCATTAATAATTTTTCCGCCTAAATTTCCTGTGGCGCCGGCTACCAGAATTTTTTGAGGCATCCTGTAAAGTTAATTGCTGTAAGAAAGTGATTTTGAAAGTAACAAAGTAACAGGTGAATGGAAGAAATAAATAGTTTATTAAAAGGTGTTTTTAATGCAGAGGACATATAACGCACTTTATAAAAAATAAAGAACAAAAACCAAAACAGGGAAACAAGTATTGATAGCTGTGTACAAAAAGATTTTTAAAAGCATGCTTGTTGCGGTAAAAAAGTTGTATCAACCAGATTATTGCTCTCCTATACTGTAAGAAAAAATTGGTTTTTTACACAGTTCATGTTGTATGCAGTTTTGTCCGCCAGCATTTTAGGATTTATAAAAATGATAGAGTATTTCTTTGTCGGCATTATAATTTTTAACCAATGCTGATACTATTTCATTTCTATAGTTTTCTGTGTCTAACTCTTTCATCTCATGTTCTTGGTATGGGCTGCTCTTAATATAACCATATTCTCTTTCTGCTTTCCCTTCAAACTTGTTGTCGCCCGATTTTTTAAATTCTGTAAACTTGTCCATGAGATAGTGGAAGTAATTATTCTTTGAATCACTTATGATTATAATGCCACTTTCTATAACGTTATCTTTTCCAACTCTTGAACTTACCTCACTCCATTCCATAAACTTTAAGGCTTCCACGAAATTTAAGATCCTCTTATAACAATTCCGGGTGTGTCTATTCATTAAAGCAACTGTATATGTCGCACCGAAGTCTTGATTTAATTCAGTAATGCCAAACCCTTCTTTGAAATAAAGTTTTAAATGTTGCAAGGTTTTGACCGCATTGAATACTCCAAATTCATTATTAGCATACACTTTAAAAGAAGTTATTTCGTAATCTATCGTTGTCTGTAATGAAATCTCAAACCCTTTAGGGTTGTTTCTTTCCATATGTTCCTCTTTAGAAATTCCTAAAGAGCTTTGTCCCCAAAAATCTTTTTCCCGTAATGAATGTAATACTAGATTGCCGAATAGTTTGATTGGATGCGGATAAAAATTTCCACTATAGTTATATGAGCCTGGTAAATAGTTTATGTAGTTGCCGTCCTTTTGCAAAAACAAACCAAATTCCTGAAGTACTCTATTTGCAGAACTTATGTGGCCAATAAGTCTGGTGACATCCTCAATTTCAATTTTGCTGTCCTCTATGATAAGCCTATAAAATGATTTGTATGTGTCAGTGAGTTTGATTGCTTGCATTTTAAAAGTTGTTGAAATTGTAGGGTGTTGAAAATTGCATACAACGAGCAGGGCTTTGGGCTGGTGTGGCATTAGCATTCCGTCCGCCCACAACCGATGCTGATTGAAAAACTGATGTTGAAGTTAAGAACTAAAGCTCAAAGTTGTTTGTCCAGCCCGAACTGAAGATTGGCTTTGCAATTAGCTGAAGTTTGTTTGTCCAGCCACACTTGCGCAAAACCCAATGTTAGGCGTTCGCCGTTAATCGACTACAGTTAATTCATCAATGCGTTCAAAGTGCTTTTTGTTTAATGTGGCAATTGGCAGATTTAAGTTAACTGCGGTCGCAGCAATAAAGAGATCAGCTATATCAATCTGCTTTCTTTTTTTCTTTAGAGATGAATTTAATTGTACTGCTGAGTCGACACAACTTTCATCAAGAGGAATAACCAAAATTGTCGAAATTATTGTGTCCCAAAAACTAATTTGGCTTTGAGTTGCTCCTGAGTACAGTTCATATTTCGTGATTACAGAAATAGCAAATTCATAACCTTGATCAATAAGATTTATCCAAGCAGATTTTGCTTTGTCAGTCTTTCGGTAGTAGTCGATAAGAATAGAGGTGTCAACCAGAATTACATTGTCCGCCATTGATTGATAGCTTTTCTGTTTTTTTCAATGGTATCTATTTGCCTCTTAGTTGCGATGGGGCCATTTAAAAGTAACTTCTTAAGGTTACTTTTAGGCTTATTTTTTATAGCCTTTTTGTCAATCACAGCTTTGAGTTGCCGTAATTTTCCCGTCGGTAAAGTTTTTACCAGTTTTACCAGTTCATCAAATTCTATGTCTACTTGCACTTGCATATGCCAAATTTATAGCTTTTTACTCAATTTTGAACGACTTGGAAGGTGACGCCTAACTCTTAAATATACGCAACATCCTGTATAAAAAAACTCCGGGCTTCAACGCATTTTTATACAAACAACTTTGCTAATTACAGAGATTAAAATTATTTTTATATGCACAAAAACAAGTCTTGCGAAAGGAGGTAAGCAAAGATTCATTTTTCATTTATCTCTTGCTTTCAAAAGAAAAGAATAACTTTAAATATCTTCTCTCTCAACTACCTATATACATAGGAACCCATGTTGTGCGTTCGTGCTATTATCGTCATGGGGTTAATCATTTGGCATGAGCTTTTGTCCTTACTGATTTGGATTTTTGTTTAAATGCGCCTTCGTATTTCTCTATCCATTGTTTTACACTTATTTTTTTCATCAACTCCCCAATGAGTTTATAAGGAATTTCATCCATTTTTTTAAATCGAACACAGCTTTTTCCCATATCCAGCTTTTGTTTACTGTGTTTAGGATACTCGTCTTGGAACCATTGCAACAATATTGGGTCTGCATAAATACCCATGTGGTAAAAATTTATTGAGCCCTTTTGAGAGGCAATTCCTGCAAAGGGTAGCGGCTCGCTTGGCTTACAATGGTAACCAGCAGGGTAGAGTTTGTGGGGAACTACATATCCTAAACCCCCATAGCTGATGGCTGCTTCAAAACCTTTGGGCAGGTTTTTTACAATGACATCATGAAGTTTATTAAACGGTTCTGCTCTGTCTTCTGGAAGATTCATCAGAATTTCGTTTACGGTTTTTCCTGCTGCTTTCATGCTCTAAATTTATTTTTAATTTTTATTATGCATTCAGGTTATCATTGAACTTATTAATTATTTGCAGTCAGTTTAAAGTTTGTACTGTCGCCAAGCATGACGCATAACTCTTAAATATAAGTACCCCAGCTTAAAATACCGAAACAATTAACGGGAAATCGCCATGTTATATCTGCGGAAGCTGTTCCATTTTCCACAACAGGTATAATGTATGAATGGGTATATCAAACAAATAACATCAACGCTCAGTTTCAATAATCCACCACCTGCTCTTCAATCACTTCCGTTAACACCTTCTACTCATATTGCAGGTTATGGCACTCCTTTTATATAATTAGTAATTCAACAACCGCTTCTGTTATCATTTTCATTTTTTCTTTTTTGAGGGTACCCGCTTTTCGAATAATAATATTCTTATCTGCTGTAAATATTCTATTAGGTCTTATATAACTTTCAATGGGAAGCCCGCCTGCAGCAAAATCTGGTAAAGAAAGAGGAATGCTGAATTTATCATTTCGGTTTCTGCTTGTAATTTGGTAAAGAATAACATCGTTACCGGAAAGGGTTGCAAGAACAAGCGCCGGCCTTCTTTTTTCTCCTGATAAATCAGAAAACGGGAAAGGAAGCGCCACCACATCTCCTTTTACAAGTGCTGCCATGCTTTATCTTCTTTGTTTGTGAGCCAGTCTTTCAACAACACTTTTTCGCTGGCAAGATGTGTTAGAATCTTTTCTTTAGAATGTTTACGAATTACAGGTTTCTTTTGAGTGGAAAAATCAATGAGGTCGTTTGCTTTTAAATCCTCGAGAGCTTTGAGTGCTTTTTTCTTTTTTATGGTTATTGTTATGGTAGTCATACTCAAATTTAAAATTAATTGTTCGTATCATCAACAGTTCTTAAAACTTCATCGCTTCCATCCTCAATAATCCACCACCTGCTCCTCAATCACTTCCGGTAACGCTCTCCATTCATATTGCTGATTACGCAACTGCGGTTCAAAGCCTGCTTCTTTAATGGCTTCCTGAATTGATTTGTAAGTAAAGCGATGCGGTGCACCGGCAGCGCTCACCACATTTTCTTCCAGCATAATACTGCCAAAATCATTGGCGCCGGCGTGCAGACAAAGTTGTGCTGTTTGTTTACCCACCGTGAGCCAGCTGGCCTGTATGTTTTTTACATTGGGCAGCATGATGCGGCTGAGAGCAATCATGCGTACATATTCTTCGGCTGTAGTTAAATTATGAACACCACGTATTTTAGCCAGCAGTGTATCCACATCCTGGAAGGTCCAGGGGATGAATGCTAAAAAGCCTTTTGCATGTTCCGGCTTGCGGCTTTGCACTTCACGGATTTTTTCCAGATGCTCAAAACGCTCCCGTAATGTTTCTGCATGGCCAAACATCATGGTGGCGCTTGTGGTAATGTTGAGCTTGTGTGCTTCATGCATAATATCCAGCCACTCCTGTGCGCCGCACTTGCCTTTGCTGATTAAACGGCGAACACGATCAATCAAAATTTCTGCACCGGCGCCGGGCAATGAATCCATTCCGGCTTCTTTCAATGCTTTGAGCACTTCATGATGTGTACCCGTCTTACTTCCGGGCAGGCTCTTTTCAAGCTTGGTGATGTGTGCCACTTCAGGAGGGCCGAGTGTGTGCAGCTTAATGGTGGGATATAATGCTTTGAGTTGTTTAAACAGGGTGGTGTAAAATTCCAATCCCAGTTCAGGATGATGACCACCCTGTAACAATAACTGATCGCCACCCCAGCGGATGGTTTCTTCAATTTTCTTTTTATAGGTTTCAATATCGGTGATGTATGCCTCAGCATGGCCGGGCACACGAAAGAAGTTACAAAACTTGCAATTGGCAATACATACATTGGTGGTGTTTACATTCCGGTCTATCTGCCAGGTTACTTTACCATGCGGCACCTGTACCTTACGCAGCTCATTGGCCACATACATCAGCTCTGTAAGCGGAGCATGTTCATACAAATGCATTCCTTCTTCTACGGATAGAAATTCAAATGCCAGGGCTTTGCTGTAAAGATCATTGAGGTTCATACTTGCTGCGTGAAGATACTTTGGTACAAGAGTGCGACGCCACCACAGCTTAAGAGAATTAATGTGGCCGGGTACACCATTGTTTTCTTCCTCCGCAAATTTACACTTACCATTTGAACCAGCCACGAAGCGTTTACACATATTTTGTTGTCAATACAGATTAAATTCAACTATTTTGCTGTATGATGCTTCGGTTGCTTTCCATAGTTTGTTTTGCGCTGTTGCTAAACGTTGCAAAAGCGCAGGAAGATATGCCACCTGCCAAATTGCTCACCAGTTTTAAGTTTGAACAGTTAACAGGCGGTATTGTTATACTGCGTGCCACACTGGATAAGTTTGGTGATACACTCAATTTTATACTGGATACGGGCAGCGGCGGCATATCGCTTGACACACTTACAGCCGCTTATTACAAATTAAAAATTGAATCCAGCGAAAAAACGGTTAAGGGTATTGGTGGTATAAAACCACTTACGTTTTACCGTGGCGGCACATTGCATTTTAAGGGGCTTGATGCGGAGGGTCTTGATTTTCATATAAACGATTACCAGATTCTTACTGAAGTATATGGGCTGCGTGTTGATGGCATTATTGGCTATAGTTTTTTGCGCCGCTTTATTGTGGCAATAGATTATGATAAACAATTACTGAGTGTGTATGCACCCGGAAAGTTTAAATACCCCCGCTCGGGAACATTTTTAAACCCGTTGTTTACAAGCATACCTGTAACCCGGCATGAAGTAGCTGATGACCGCACTTATAACGGCAATTTTTATTTTGATACTGGCGCCGGTTTATGTTTAATGTTTAGCGAGCAGTTTATTAAAGACAGCGCTTTTTTAAATAAAAAACGTAAAACCGTAAGCACACAGGTTGAGGGCCTTGCCGGAAAAATTACCATGCGCCTGAGTACCATGAAAAGCGTAAAGATCGGGGGTTATAAATTTAAAAAAGTACCCATTCATATTTACAATGATTCTGTAAATGTGTTTAGCTATCCATCATTAATTGGATTGATAGGCAGCGATTTACTGCGCCGTTTTAATATTGTTATTAATTATCCTGAGCGTTTGATTTGTCTTACACCCAATACACACATGCGTGATGCGTTTGATTACAGCTACACAGGGATGAATTATTATTTTATTGATGGCAAAGTGGTGATAACTGAAGTGCAGCAGGGCAGCCCTGCGGAGAAATCAGGGTTTCAGCCAGGCGATATTATTTTTGGTATTGAAAGTAATTTCAGCAACAGCATACAACAATATAAAACCATGTTGCAAACACCCGGGCAAAGAGTTAAGATCATCGTTTTCAGAAACAATCAACCAATGATGCTGGAGCTGAAAGTGGGAAGCATTTTGAAATAACCATTAAAAATAAGCAGCCCAATTTTGCACCGACCGGGATGATTATTTTTAATGAGTTATACTATCCCGAAAAACCGGGACAAGTTGTGGCCAAAAAAAATAAAAAGGAACACATAAAATAAGTTGTTTGCCTGCGCCTGTGCATACGAGGGGGCGATTGGGCGACGCTCCGTTCATACTTTGTTTTCCAATTGTGCAAACCAGCCGTTTCAGCCTTGTTCAACCCATTTCTTTTCACAGCATTTAAATCAATGAAATTTTTATTTACATTCAAAAAAGACTTTATTCTACACGACAATGAAATTGTCATTTCCTCTGCGGTCTCCTGCTCTCTGCCCGCCCGGATGAATCGTTCGGACGGGCGTGAGATATTTTTGCACGCAGAGAATGAAGTGCTACGCATTTCTATAAATTATATCTAAATGGTATAAAAGAAATATCACAGTTTATCAGCAAAACTTTCCCGAAATTTGCTGTTCCTCCCAAGAAAGGATTTTTTAGCATGACACAATTTGAACGTTTTGTTTTAAGTAACGGATTAAAACTCCTCATCCATAAAGATGCAAGTACACCCATGGCGGTGGTAAATGTGCTGTATGATGTGGGTGCACGTGATGAAAAAGAATCACAAACCGGTTTTGCCCATTTGTTTGAGCATTTAATGTTTGGCGGCAGCATTAATATCCCTGATTATGATGAACCATTGCAACTGGCCGGTGGTGAAAACAACGCATACACCACCAATGATTTAACCAATTACTACTGTCAGTTGCCGGCAGAAAATTTAGAAACTGCTTTTTGGCTGGAGAGCGACCGGATGCTGAGCCTTGCCTTTAATGAAAAAAGCTTGGATACACAACGCAAAGTGGTGAGCGAAGAGTTTAAAGAACATTATCTCAACAAACCTTATGGTGATGTGTGGCATAAAATGCGGGAGATGGCATACAAAGTGCATCCGTATAAATGGATGACGATTGGTAAAGAACTCAAACATATTGAAGATGCACAATTGCAGGATGTAAAAAACTTTTTCTTTAAACATTATACGCCCAGTAATGCAATATTGGTGGTGGCAGGCAATGTGGAAACGGATAAAGTACTGCAACTGGCAGAGAAATGGTTTGCACCTATACCCGCCGGAGAAAAATACATCCGTTCCTTACCACAGGAACCACAGCAAACAGCAGCAGGAAGAATGGAAGTAAAAGCAGATGTGCCGCTGGATGCGCTTGTTAAAACCTGGCATATGAGCAGCCGTTTGGAGCGTGGTTATTATGTGGCTGATTTGGTAACGGATATTTTGGGCGGTGGCGCATCTTCCAGGTTGTATCAATCATTGGTGAAAGAACAGCAGTTGTTCAGCAATATTGATTGTTATCATTTTGGAAGTACAGATGCAGGTTTGATGACGATTGACGGTAAATTGGTGAAGGGTGTTTCCATTGAAAAAGCAGAAGCGGCGGCAGAAGCAGAGCTCAGCAAAATAAAAGCAGAACTGGTGGATGAAAAAGAACTGCAGAAGGTAAAGAACAAAACCGAGAGCACTATTTTGTTTGAAGATATGAGTGTGATGAGCCGTGCACAGAGCCTTGCCTTTTATGAACTGCTGGGCGATGCACAACTGATGGATGAGGAACTGGAAAAATATCAGAGCATTACAGCCGATGAGTTGAGAGAAGAAAGCAGAAAGATTTTTGATGAGAAAAATAGTAATACGTTGTATTATTTGGCAAAGCATTAGTTATAGAGGGGCGTTTCTCCCTCTCCTTAAGGAGAGGGTTGGGGTGAGGTGAACTAAAAAATAACAAAACAAAAACTCAATCATGACATCCAACAAAAATCTAAATAAAGCGAGAAGTTTATCCGTTAAAGAAGTTCATAGTAAAATAAAAGCCGGGTTAAAAGATATTAAAGAAAAAAGAATGATTAATGAAAAGGATGCAGTGAAAGAAATGGAAAGTTGGCTAAAGTTGGGAAACAAAAAGAGTAAGCAACAATCATGAGCGTATTAACACAACAACTAAACAGAACAACCGCACCTTTAATAAAAGATGCCACCGAGTTTGACCTCAAACTCAAGCCCTATCAAAAAATTGTGCTGGATAATGGTGTGGAAGTGTATGCCATCAACGCAGGCACGCAGGAAGTCATGAGCCTGGAGCTGGTGTTCTACGCCGGCAACTGGTATGAGCAGCAAAATAATATTGCCGCAGCCACCAACGCACTCATTAAAAACGGAACAAAAATCAAAACAGCTTTTGAAATCAATGAGCATTTTGATTACTATGGTTCGCATTTGAGCCGTGGTTGTTATAATGAAACCGCCAATATTGTACTGCATTGCATCAACCGTCGTTTAGCCACACACTTACCCGTAATTGCCGAGCTGCTTACTGATGCTGTTTATCCGCAGCAGGAGCTAGACATCTATAAACAAAATGCAAAGCAGCGGCTGAGTGTGAATTTAAAAAAATGTGACTTTGTTGCGGGGCGTTTGATAGATGAATACGTTTTTGGCAAAAATCATCCGTATGGTGTGTACAGCAATGCGGTGGATTATGATGCCGTGCAGCAAGAAATGCTATTAGAGTATTATCATCAATATTATACCAATGGCCGCTGCATCATTTTTGCCGGGGGTTTATTGCCTGATGATTTTGAACAGCAGCTGAACAAAACCATTGGTCAGTTACCCTTGAATCAAAAACCAACAGCAAATATTGTTCATCCCCTCACGCCTTCCGCTGAAAAAAAATACAGAATCATCAATGATGAAAAAGGTGTGCAGGGCGCTATCCGTTTGGCACAGCCATTTCCCAACCGCCATCATCCCGATTTTCAAAAAGTGCAGGTGTTGAATACATTGTTCGGTGGATTTTTTGGTTCACGGTTAATGAGCAATATCCGTGAAGACAAAGGTTATACTTACGGTATTCACAGTTATGTAATGAATCATATTTCCACCACGGCATGGATGGTTAGTACCGAAGCCGGAAGAGATGTATGTGAAGCAACTATTAAAGAGGTGTATAATGAAATGGAAGAGCTGTGTAATGAACTGGTGGATGAGGAGGAGTTGCAATTGGTAAAGAATTATTTAATTGGAACCATACTGGGCGATTTGGATGGCCCGTTTCATATTACCGGCCGCTGGAAAAATTTAATACTGAATGGCCTGGATGAAAATTATTTTTATCATTCAGTAAACACCATTAAAACCATTTCAGCAGAAGAGCTAAAAGAACTGGCCAATAAATATTTGCAGCCGGAAAAGTTTTATGAACTGGTGGTTGTTTAAACCCTGACGGTCCCGATAGCTATCGGGACAAACCCCGTCAGCGGTTATGCAGATTGTTTAAGGGGCAATAAATTAATAACGTTAAACTCCTTGTTTAAAAATGAACTTCATCATTAAAGTACTCATCACCGCAGTTAATGCTTTTTTACTGGCCTATGTTTTGCCGGGTGTTGAAATCAAAGATTTTTTAACCGCCATACTTGTAGCGTTTGTACTGGCGTTGCTGGATGCGGTTGTAAAACCCATCTTGATTTTGTTTACATTACCTGCTACCATTTTTACGCTGGGATTATTTTTATTTGTAATTAATGCCTGTATTATCTTACTGGATGCACATTTTGTGGGTGGTTTTAAAGTAGATGGTTTTTGGTATGCATTATTGTTCAGCATTTGCTTATCGCTCATCAACTCATTGGTGCATAAGAGTATTTTAAAAGAGAAAAAAACCGGTAACCAGTAACGATTTTTAAATGCAATTCAACCGAAAATATTTAAGTAACGAAGAGCTTCTTCATATTTACCGCAGCATCCTGTGGCCACGTATGATAGAAGAAAAAATGCTGGTGCTGTTAAGGCAGGGAAAAATTTCAAAATGGTTCAGCGGCATTGGTCAGGAAGCGATTGCTGTTGGTGCTACATTGGCATTGCAAAATGATGAATGGGTGTTTCCGTTACATCGTAATCTTGGTGTATTTACCACACGCAATATGCCGTTACATAAATTGTTTATGCAGTGGCAGGGCAATAAAGAAGGGTACAGCAAAGGAAGAGAACGCAGTTTTCATTTTGGAAGTAAAGAACATCATATCTGCGGAATGATTTCACATCTTGGTCCGCAATTGGCCATTGCAGATGGTGTGGCGCTTGCACATAAGTTGAGAAAAGAAAATAAAGTAGCAATTGCCTTTACAGGTGAAGGCGGAACCAGTGAAGGTGATTTTCATGAAGCATTGAATGTAGCTGCTGTGTGGGATCTGCCGGTGATTTTTATTATTGAAAATAATGGTTATGGATTAAGTACGCCCACCAATGAACAATACCGTTGTGATCATTTGGTGGAGCGTGCCAAAGGTTATGGCATGGAAGGCGTGCGTATTGACGGCAATAATATTTTATCAGTTTATGATACCATAAAAGGTGTACGGGAGTTTTGTATTGAAAATCAAAAACCCTATTTGATTGAATGCAGCACCTTTCGTATGCGTGGGCATGAAGAAGCCAGCGGCACCAAATATGTTCCTTCTTATTTGTTTGACATCTGGAAAGAAAAAGACCCCATTAAAAATTTTGAAGACTATTTACTTGCAGAAAATGTTTTATCAGATGAGTTGGTTGAAACCATCCGCAATGAATTCAAACAAAAAATAGATGATGAATTAAGCATTGGTTTTAATGCCAGGCCGATGGTGGTGGATACGGAGGAGGAGATGGAGGATGTGTACAGCCCCCGGCCCCCTAAATCCCCCCAAGGGGGACTTTCTGGCTCACAGCCCTTACTTATCGACAACTCAACTATTTCATCATTCACTCTGAAAAGCGTGGCTGGTGCAGAAGCAGCTTCCCCTTCGGGGGGACGGAAGGGGGCTCGTCTTATTGATGCCATCAGCGATGGCCTCCGCCAATCGATGCAACATCATCCCAATCTTATCATCATGGGTCAGGATATTGCAGAGTATGGAGGTGCCTTTAAAATAACAGAAGGGTTTGTAAAAGAGTTTGGTAAAGAACGTATCCGCAACACACCCATTTGTGAAAGTGCAATCGTTGGTGCCGCCATGGGTTTGAGTTTGGAAGGATACAAAGCGGTGATGGAAATGCAGTTTGCTGATTTTGTAACGGTAGGTTTTAATCAAATTGTAAACAATCTTGCAAAACTTTATTATCGCTGGGGACAAAATGCAGATGTGGTGATTCGCATGCCCACAGGTGCAGGTGTGGGTGCAGGGCCGTTTCATTCACAGAGTAATGAAGCATGGTTTACTAAAGTGCCGGGGTTGAAGATTGTTTATCCGAGCACACCGGTGGATGCAAAAGGTTTGTTGATTGCAGCAATCAACGATCCCAATCCGGTGATGTATTTTGAGCATAAAGCATTGTACCGTTCCGTTAGCGGATATGTGCCTGAAGAATATTATGAAATTGAAATTGGTAAAGCACGGCATGTAAGAAGCGGTGATGAAATTTCAATCATCACATACGGCGCCGGTGTGCATTGGGCTGAAGATTATGCAGCAGAACATCCTGAAATGTCTATTGATATTTTGGATTTGCGTTCACTGGCTCCTTTAGATTATGCTGCTATTCGTGCAGCAGTACAAAGAACAGGTCGTGTGTTGCTTTTACATGAAGACACGCTCATCAGCGGTATTGGCGGTGAAATTGCTGCATGGATTGCCGAGCATTGTTTTGCATTGCTGGATGCACCGGTGATGCGTTGTGCTTCACTTGACACTCCCATACCTTTTAATATAGAGCTGGAACAAAGCTTCCTTGCCAAATCAAGATTAGATGAAGCGCTTCAGAAGTTGATTGGTTATTGATAGCTCACTCGCCCTGAGCGAAGTCGAAGGGTGGCGAAAGCAAGATTGGGTGAAACAGTACAGAAGCTGATGGATTATTAATATGCAGAAAAACAGGTTGGCGAAAATTCGTTATCATAAATAGTATAGCAATAAATGCCTGAGCTTTTTATTTTAGCTGGACCTAACGGTGCCGGTAAAACTACTGCTGCAAAAACACTATTGCCATCGGTTTTTGAAACTGATATTTTTATTAATGCTGATATAATCGCTTCAGAATTAAATCCATCCAATCCTGAATCTGTTGCAATAAAGGCAGGGAGAATAATGATTGAAAGAATTCAAACAACATTATCTCAGAAAAAGACTTTTGCAATTGAAACTACATTAGCCACAAAAATGTATTTCAATCTTATTAAGCAGGCATATCAAAATGGTTATGATATCATACTTTACTTTTTTTATCTTCCCTCTTCTGATATGGCAAAGGAGAGGGTAAAGCTGCGGGTGAGTAAAGGAGGGCATTCGATACCCGAAAGTATTATTGAAAGACGCTACGAAGCTGGGATTGCCAATTTTTTCGAATATATTCAAATAGTAAACCGCTGGTATTTATATGAAAATGTAAGACCTGAACCGGAACTTATTGCAAGAGGAGAGATGCCGGATACAGTAATAATTTATAACTTTGAATTATGGGAAAGGTTAAAGAAAAAATAGGCTTCTCGGAAAAAGCAGAAAAAGAGTTTTCCAAGACACAAAAAGCGCTTACCAAAGCGGCAGTAAATATTATTGCCGAAACCAAAGCCAAAAATTCTTACCTGGTAATTGCCGATAAAAAAGGCAACATCAAAAAAATACCGGCAAAGGATTTATAATTACTCGCAACGAAAGTTGTAAAGCAGGATATCACCTAATTAATCAATCTAGCATACTTTTGGCGACACGATTTTTGTGCGACATACCTATTTTCATACTACTCGATATTTTAACGCCGAATTTCATCAGATTTTTTTTTTGCATTCTTTTCCCAGACTCCAAAAACTTTTAATTCCTCTTCGCTTAATTTTCGGGGTAAATATTCAAGTTGGTGGAAAACATATTGCTTAGCAAGGGTATCAATAATGCCGAACTTAACAACCGGGCACTTTATGACTTCATTCAGAGGCCTTTCGTAGCTAAACATTGAGCTGTACAGCTTATTACAACTAAGATATAAAGTACATTTTATTTTATAGTCTCCCGTGGGTGTTTTAATATTTTTCCAACCACTATATCTTTGATAAGTAATCCCTTTTATTAAGGTATCAGAGATTTTCTCACGACTTTCAGGAGGAACTATGTGAAAAGGTGAGAAAAAATCCCATCCGTTTGTGAGCCCGCCTGAATCTAACAAGGATCGCTTTTCAAAATAAGTCGCTGTGTCAGAAAAAGTTTTATACTTATACTGCATCATATTACGCAAATCTATATAGGAGTAGTAAATTACTTTTGCTTCCCAGTTTTCAACATTATTTACTGTATTCATTTGAATGTGGCTTCCTTCCTGTATGACACAACTGTCTTTATACCATATTTTAATATCACGCCAATATTTTAACGGAATAAAATCATTAGCTGCGGTATCATATATTCTGTCCTTTAGCAAAAGCACGCCACAATTGACACAATTTCTTTGTGAACTGCATGAGTTTGAAAATAGAGATAAGCAAACTATTACAATGTAAATGCGATTCATAGTTGTTATGGTTTATTCTTATCACAATACTGTTAATGCCCGGGAAAAAGAAACTAACTAAGGTTAAAAATTTTAAAAAAAGGATATAACTTATCTCAAAAGTAGTTTTATGCATTTAAAGATTATCAAATGCAAAACAATTTCTGGGTATATTTTTAGAGTTTAAAGTGACACTACGTACAAAATAACCAGAATAACTTTTGAGATAAGTTATGATAATTAAGGTGCCACTTGAGTAAAAGTCCAGACTTTAAACCCCGAGCCGGGAATTTTCGTCCCATAGTTAACATCTGTAAGCTCCCCATTAGTTTCTGAATTCGCTATTAATCCTCCATTGGTAATACTTGTTGTATTGGTTACTTCACGCCAGGTATATGTGGCAACCCCGTAATAATTAGAAGTTTGATGAGTAATTGTTGTTAAGTACCCCCCAAAAGGTTTACTCGGATCTCTAACCCCTTCTATCTTTTCGTATGAAACTACAAACCAGGAATTGTTGATACCGCTAACAATAGTATATTGCTTTGGTACAGTAAACGATGTTCCTGTATTTGTTCCGCCTCCGCCGCCCCCATCTAATACTTTGGGGCATGCTGATTCTGGAATGCAGTCATCATAGCAATAACTTCCAAGATACTGTCTTGTGGTTGTACGTGTTCCATCAGAATAAAAATACGTTATTTCCAAATACCAAAAAGTACATGTTTGAGTTTCAACCCGCAGACCATTGTTATTTGGTAACTCGCCTTTTACCAATCCAGATTGGGTACGGTTACCTTCCTCAAAGGTAAAATCATACAAGTATCTTCCTGTTAGCGATAAAAAAGAATACTTGCCGTCATAACCCGGGCTTTGTTTATTATAAAAATCTATAAAAGAGCTTGCAGGGATATCTGGCGAAGATTTATCTGGTATAAAACGGCCAAGTTTAGCGCTAATCAACTTTCTGTTATTGTCTGAAAGAATAAGTAAAAAAGTTTTATGAGGCTTGTTTTCCTTTAATGTGGACTTGTAATCTCCGCTCAAAGAAAACACTGTTAGGTATTCCTGGTCATTAACTCTGGCATCAGCCATGCCGTCTGTTTGAATACCAGTTAGAATTTGCTCAATCATGTTTTTAATCTCCGGTTTTTCATTTCGTGCAATAATCGATTGCAGCCAGCTTTTTGTTTTAATCGCCATTTCTGTCTCACTGGTAACTTTCTTTTCTTTTTGACAAGAAATAAAAAACAAAAGAAATAGAGGGGAAAATAAAAGCAGAATCTTTTTCATAAACGCTGTTTTTTTTAGTTAGGCCTTACTCTTTTATAACGGTTTTCAGACAAATTCCCGTGCAGTTAACTGTGATACAATTATAATAATTATTTGCACATAAACGAATCCGTTTATACAGGGCAAACGCATCTAAATTTCTTTAAAAACAACTTTGGCTAGAAATTTTTCATCCCAGCCACAGAGCAGCCTTT
>JAIEQM010000073.1 GCA_019747705.1 Chitinophagaceae bacterium
GACACAGCAATAAAAAATGGCAACAACGTTTTATATGCCTTACATTTAATTGCTACTTTTGGAACTGAATAGTTACCTTTTGTTAATCACAATTATTTTTGCCTGCTGTGGTTTGGGATAAAATACTTTTGCATAATATGGAAAGGCAATCAGTAACCCCGCTATTACAGTAACAATGGCTAAAAATGTTTTTGTTTGAAAAAATGATTTTCTACTATATGCTTCGCAATCACAATCCAATTGTTTTTTAGGCTTCAGTTTTTGATACCAGGCAAATACAAAAATGGCCATTGTTAATCCGACCAGGCAGGGCCGCCATGGTTCAATCCATGAAAAGGAAGAAGCCAGGCCACTTGCCCCACCAAGGAAAGCTAAGGCTGGAGCGATACAGCAAAGTGATGCTGTGGCAGCTGCAACAAGACCCACAATCCAGCCTTTATTTTTTTTTGTTGTGGTAATCATGCAGTTGGCAGTATTAAATTTTGACGGTTAATAATATTAAAAAAAGGTCGTAGAATCTTTAAATGCACCGGCCGAAGTGAGTAAAAAATTGTTTGCCCGTCTTTACGGCTTTGAATGATATTTCCATCCTTTAGTTTGCGTAAATGCTGAGAGACGGCAGGGACACTTATTCCTAAAATATCACTCAGGTCACAAGGGCAGAGTTTGCTTTCCTCTTCCAGCAGGAATAGTATTTTCAGCCGTACTTCATTTCCTGTGAGCGAAAGAATCTGGCCCAAATGTTCAAAGGATTGTGAGTTTGCCTTTAATTTTCGACGGCAATTTTTAATTTGTTTTGCATCGGCTTGTAACCTGATACATGTGTCATTGTCCATTATAAACAAAGTTTATAAGGTCAAAGATAGATAAAGTTTATTTATTTAAGCAAATACTTAAATACCTAAGAAGCTGTTTAAATTTAATTCTATAAAAAGACTATGGTGGAAAATGATGCTATAAAAATCTGAATTTGAACGTAGCGTCGCCAATGCCGATGCAATGAAATACCATTGCTGGTGAACAAAAAAATCATTTTTAAACAGCTGCTAAGATATTACTTACAACAATCTTTCTTTCTTACAAAAAGTGCTTTGAATATTTTCCGGAAAAAATGCCCTATTGATTTAATTGCTGTCATTGTAACATTGATAATAACATTACCCCACTCATGCCAATCATCATTGCATCTTCAATAATAGTTATAGTACTCATGGGTAAACTAAACACATCACCCAGGCAAGCACATTTTATTTTTCGTTTATTAAAAACACTTTGCAGTACGCCGACGATACTTATTGCCATTACCACAAAGGTAATAATGTTGGTTAGAATAGGATTAAAACCTGTTAGAAATGCAAACCCCAGGGCCAGCTCTGTAAAAGCATATAAATAACCCCAGCTCTTCCATTTTTTTGCTATAATATCATACATACTGTAACTCTCAGCAAAACCTTTCAGATTTAACAACTTAAAAAAGGAGAACACTAAAAAGAAACCTGCCATAAAATGGTTCATCCACCTCATCCACACAAACTCTCCATATCCATATTCAAGCAATAGCGTAATGCAAGTGATGTAACCAAAGATGAACAAAATAGGTTTATAGGTTGCTATCCACGATTTAGTTTCTTTATCAGCGAATACGGGAGCAACTTCCTGAAGCTGCTGGTAGTTTTCAGATAATTGATATTTTGGGTAATCTTTTAATGCAGCTTTCAATTCATCCGTTGCAATATGCCTTTCCATATCTATAGCTGCTTCAGCTTTAACCAGGTCAATCTGAACATTTCTAACGCCGCTCACTTTCGATAAAAGCCCCTGCACCTTTGCCAGGCAACCACTGCAAGTCATTCCTGTTACATGATATGTGTGTGTCATAATAGTCTTTTTGTGCACAAAGCTACTGTTCCACAACGCTGGTATTATTACAGAATTATGTAAAATGTTTATATCGGTTTGTCAATTTTACCCATAGCCGTATAATGCTTATGCCTTCTTTTTTTTATCCATATCTTCTGTTGCCTGCCAATTTTCCAGCGTAGCTCTGCAGTCTCCGGGTAAATCATTTTCCTCAGCGCCGGATACTACATATTGCTTATACCAGTCATATGGATGAAGTGTATTGTCAATAGCAGCCAAATCTGCTATGTACATCTGTGTTTCCACTAATTGCCCATCTGAGCAGATAACTTCCATCACTGTTTCATTATACCCCTTCCCCAAACCCCCGGCATCAATCCAGTTTCTCTTTTTCTTTCTCGTCTATTTCAAATACAACACCCCATACTTTGTCATTTGCATTATTGGTTTGCACTATGTTCCCCTTAGCAGAACCATCTGTACTTTTCTTATTAAAGGCAAACAAATATCCGTTTAATGAAGCATTACTTATTTTTATTGCTGATGTTCATGTTTGAACCGTAAGCAAATATTTTCATAACTATGTTTTGACTTCATCCAAAAATTTCCGGTGGCCGCCTATCTTCTTAAATCCACTTGGCGTAAACCCTGTAATTTTTTTAAACTGTGCTGATAAATGCGCCACGCTGCTATATCCTAACAGGTAGGAAATCTCAGTTGTATTTTTCTCTCCGTATATCAGCAATTCTTTTACCTTTTCAATCTTTTGTAGAATGAAGTATTGCTCCAGGGTTATACCTTCTACTTCTGAAAACAAACGGGAAAGATAGCTGTAGTCTCTATTCATTGACTTACTCAAAAACTCAGTGATGCTGAAGTGTTCTTTTATTTCACCGGACTGTACCTGCTGAATAAGCAGGGTTTTAATTTTTTCGATTTGCTTTTGCTTCTGGTTATCCAATATTTCAAAACCCAAATCAGTCAACCGTTTACTGAGTATAGTAATTTGCTTTTCAGATGGCTTTTTTTGCAATTCCACTTCACCTAAAGTAATTGACTTTATTCCAAGATTCAGTTTTTCCAGTTCCTTCCTAACGGCCATTACACAGCGATGACAAACCATATTCTTAATAAAAATTTTCATAAGTACTTATGCTAAACTTGCAGCTCTAAAAGTACAGAAATCTGATAATTAATTGAATAAATAACCAGCTTTGCCGATGAAATAAAAAGCCTGCGCCAGTTATTGGAGCAGCTTTATACTGATATGCTGCCCTTGTGCAGCAAACTCATTGGTGTGGGCAGGGGCATAGCAGGTTTTGCGGCCACCTGGTATATTGTCAGCCGTGTGTGGCGGCATATTGCTAATGCAGAGCCTATAGATTTCTATCCTTTGTTCCGGCCATTTGTACTTGGTTTTGCTGTTATTATTTTTCCTTCTGTAATTGCCATGATTAATGGTGTGATGAACTCAACAGTTACCGGAACTGCGGCAATGGTGGAAGACTCCAATAAAGCCATTGCCGTACTGTTGCAAAAGAAAGAAGAAGCCATAAAGAAGACTGATGTTTGGAAAATGTATGTAGGCGAAACCGGCAGTGGCGACCGGGATAAAGGTTTAGTAATTCGATGACAGAAATTTGTAGAATTAATGGGTAAGTAAATTTCTGTTATCATGATAAAGAATCCTCTAAAAGGCGACAACACCCTTTACCGGGACAGGATCAACCGGTACACTGGTTTTGTGAAAGAGTATGAGCAAATAAAAAGTGGAGAACATAAAGAGTTCAGATATGTAAAAGATTGGGCATCGGCCCGTCAGATAGATAAGAAGAATTTTTTAAAATATTATGGCAGATACCGGCAATCAGGCAAGAGTTGGGATTTGCTGCCGCAGAAGCGTGGCCCCAAATACAAAAGCCGGAGGCCCTGTGAGGAGTTGGAACAAAAGGTCATTGAATTACGGAAGTTGGGTAACAACAAATATGAGATAGCGTCCATACTGCAAGCGCAAAAGGATTGTAACTTTAAGCCATCGCCATCCGGGGTGTACAACATTTTTAAACGGCACGGGTTCAATAAACTCAGGCCGCAGATGAAACAGGAGAAGCGAAGAATTATTAAGGAACGTATGGGTCAGCTTGGACATATTGATACACATTATCTCAGCAAACATACTATTACCGGCAGCACACAGAAACTGTACATTGTAGCCATTATAGATGATTACAGCCGTATAGCCTGGGCAGATTTGATAGAGCGTATAGACAGTTTAACGGTAATGTTTGGGGCGATGCGTTGTTTAAATATACTTAAGGCCCATTATCATATCCGGTTTGAAGAGATATTATCAGACAATGGAAACGAGTTTGGGAACAGGAATTATAAAAGCAAACTGAGCCATCCCTTTGAAAGATTATTAATAGAGATGGGAGTAAAACATCGTTATACCCAACCGTACCGGCCGCAAACCAACGGAAAAATTGAACGGTTCTGGAGAACGCTGGAAGAAGATTTAATTACAGATACAGATTTTGATTCCGCAGAAGAACTAAAAGAGGAACTGTTGCAGTATATGTATTATTACAACCATGAAAGACCGCATCAGGCACTGGAAGGAAAGAAACCGATAGAAATGTTGACTAAGAACAATAAATAAAAAAAGTGTCATCGAATTACTTGACTTTTACAGGCTGAATAGTTACAAAAATTGAAGTGAATAAAGCAAGTGCTTAATAATCTCGAAAAGGGTTCTAAAAATCACTCAAAAAGAAAAGAGATTGACTTGTTTTATCAAATCAATCTCGTTGCAACAAATTGAAAATCAGTGACTCTGTTAGGATTCAAACCTAAAACCTCTTGATCCGTAGTCAAGTGCTCTATTCAGTTGAGCTACAGAGCCATGTTAAAGCAAAACATCAAAAAAGAACTTTCCAACCTTCTGATCCGTAGTTGGATGCTCTATTCAGTTGAGCTACGGAGCCATTCCGTTAAAAACGGGCTGCAAATATAGGAGGGTTTGCTAAATTTCAGAAATCTTTGTTCTTATTTATAAAAGATAAACCCCTCCATTGGCGGAAGGGGTTATGGTAAACAAACCATCAATCATTTAAAACCTGTAGCCAAGCGAAAGCCCAAACCCCGTATTTTTATTAATGCGGTTATTGTTAGCTACTCCCGCTATATCAGGATAAATATTTACAAAGCCCAACTGGGCATTTAACTGCACACTCAGGTTACTGCTGAGTTCATATCCAACCAACAGGTTGCCACCCGCATCAAAAGCACGCAAAAAATTACCGCTTAAGGCTTCTCCGATGGAAATTTCATTTTTAAAAGTAATGCTGCGGTCGTTTCCGTTTTCAGGCTTTAGCTTGCCGGAAACGGCAAAAGCAAGGTAGGGTCCAAAACCCAGCAATAATTTGCCATTGCCAAGAGCAGGTTTGTACAAAAGATTTACAGGTACTTCAATATAAGAAAGATTCAACCTGGTATTGGATCCCTTAAATTTTGTTCCTTTAGTTGAAAATAAAACACCCGGCTGCACAAAAAAATCATCGGCCAAAGGAAGCTCTGCATTAAATCCGGCGTGAAAACGGGGCACTAATTTGTTCTCCTGTTTGTTATCAAATTCATCACGCCCATTAATGTTTTGCAAGTTCACTCCTGCCCTCACACCAAAACTTATACCGTTGCTTTTCTTTTTTGACTGTGCATTCAGGAAAGTGTATATCATCATACACATCATTACAAAAAATAACTTTTTCATATGCTGAAATTTTAATTAAAAAATTGCTGAATAAATCAATTGCTGCCGGTGGCTTCTTTTTTAGCATCAGCCTTCATTTTTTCATTGGCTGTAATTAAGAATTCCACACGCCTGTTCTGTGCACGCCCTTCTTCCGTTTCGTTGGAATACTTCGGATGTTGTTCACCCATGGGTTTGGGTGTGAGCCGGTTGCTGGCAATACCCCTGTCAATAAGATAAATCATTACAGCGTTTGCCCTGCGGGATGACAAAGCTTCATTATATGAATCAGAACCAACATTATCTGTATGTCCCTGAATTTCAATATTGGTATCAGGATACTTTTTCAAAATTGTAACCAGGTCATTCAAACTTGTTTTTGATGCTTCCTTAAGCCCTGATTGATTGAAATCAAACAGCACTTTACTGTCAAACTCCACTTCAATACCCTCTCCCACTCTTTCCACTTTTGCAGTGGGCACTTCTTTTTTAATTTCTTCGGCCTGCTTATCCATTTTTTTACCGATGAGCACACCGGCAGTGCCTCCAACAGCTGCACCAATAATAGTTCCAAGAGCTGTGTTGCCTGCTGCCCTTCCAATAACAGCGCCCATTGCTGCTCCTCCGCCGGTGCCAATAACAGCTCCTTTCTGTGTTTTAGTCATGCTTTTACATGATGTCAATAAAATAACAGGTATTAAAATATAAATGATCGGTTTAAAAATTTTTCGCATAATTAAAAATATAGGAGGCTTTGCCAAAGATTATGCCAAATAAAGACACACTTCGGAAAGCTCTTTTGAAAATAAATGAAATGAAATGTTACTTAACCAGGTTCAGTGCGTTGAGCCAGTTTGTTCGTTCTCCGCTCCAACTGTCAGCAAACGCTTCTGGCTGCAGACCGCCTTCAAGATTGCGCAGCAATCCTGTAACCTGGCTCATGTTCTTTGCTGTATTGGCAGCAGAAACAAGATTCTGAATATTAAATCCCTGCCTGAACATTCCGGGTTTAAGAAAGCCAATAAGTGATGCAATGGTTTTTCCGGCATTTACAGCATTGCTCACTTTACCTGCGTTACTCAGAAAATTGGTTTTGCTGCCCGCCCACTGATTTGTAAAGGACGAAGGTTTAATCTGATTGGTGAACTGTGTAATTAAATTTCCAATACCCGGAACAGACGGCGCTGCTTTGGGAATTGTTATCTGTGCATTTGCAACAGTTGAAATTAATGATACAAAAATTAATGAAAACAGAAGCGACTTCATAACAGTTTTTTTATTGCTGCAAAGATGTGTCAATTCATTCAATCATAAATGCACATAAAGATGTACACTTGTGGATAACGCTTAAAAAGCCTCAGCTTACAACTCATTTGAATAAGCTGTATAAATTTTAAGAAATTGCAAACAAGTTTTTTTTAAAAAATTGCTTTCGCAACAACGAACAAAGCCCGGTTAAAAAAAACTACTGCACTCGTTTATTTATTCAATACCCGGCTGCTTCAGCTTCCATCCACTTTTCTTTTTCTCCTCGTCCACCATCCGTTTTACATCTTCCAGTAATTTTTTTGAATCATAAACAATTCCATCTTTAACAGTGTATTTTACTCCACCTGCTCTTATTATTTTTCCATCAGGCAATAAGCGGATGGCACCCGTGCCGTACAATACCTGAAAATTTTCCAGCGGGTTTACATCAATCACTACAAAATCGGCCAGCTTACCCACCTCAATGGTGCCCAAATCTTTTTCCATACCCAATGCCTGTGCACCATATAACGTTGCAGACCGAATAACTTCCAACGGATGAAAACCTGCTTCACGCAGCAACTCCAGTTCACGGATGTATCCAAAGCCATAGGTTTGATAAATAAATCCATTATCACTTCCTGTAGTAACACGTCCGCCACGGTTTTTATATTCATTAATAAACGTCATCCATAAACGGTAGTTTTCTTTCCATGCCACTTCCTGCTCCGTGCCCCAGCAATGCCAGTAGCTGCCATGACTCACCATGCTGGGTTCATAAAATTTCCAGAGGCTTGGCAAGGTATAATCTTCATGCCACTCAGCACGGCGTGCACGCATTAAATCACGGTTGGCATCATAAATATTAAACGTGGGGTCCAATGTAAAATCAAGGCTCAGTAATTCATTCATCACTTTATTCCAGTGGTCACTGTAAGGAGCAGCGGCTTGCTTCCATAATTTGCCTGCTTCTTCAAATCGGTCCTGCTCATTACTGTAGTTATAATCCAATGGATAATTTTGAATGGTTCTGTCAGTAAACAATGCTTCAGGCAATCCATACCAATGTTCCATACTTGTTAATCCTGCACGGGCAGAGTTTAGAACATTCCATCGTGCCACATCCATTTGAGCATGATGGCAACAACTGCGTAACCCCAATCTTTTGTTTTCTCTTAAAGCTGCATCCATAATTTGCGGAGCAGCGCCAAAAAACTTTATTCCATCAGCACCATTCTTTGCATTTTGCCGAACCCATTCAATGGCCTGTTCCGGTGTGGCAATGGGTTGTTTACTGCCCTGCCCGAATACCGTATAAGCAAAAATGCGTGGTGCGGTAATTTTATTTTCAGCACTTAATCGTTTTTCTTCCAGCACCCAATCCAATCCGTTACCACAGGAAGGGTCTCTGATGGTGGTAATACCATGTGCCATCCAAAGTTTAAATACATACTCAGCGTAGGGCGCCTGGCTGCCACCAATATGCCCATGCATGTCAATAAAACCCGGCAAAATGTAATGGCCGGTGAGGTTTATTTCTCTGCCACCTTCTTTCAATTTTGGTCGGCGTGCATCATTAATGGGCATACCGCTTCCCACACCTGCAATTTGTACAATACGGTTGCCTTCCACCACAATATCCATAGGCCCTGTTGGTGGTGCGCCTGTACCATTGATCATCATAACTCCACGCAGAATGAGTTGTGTGTAAGGGCCATCGCCTTCTTTTTTAAGAGGGGCTTTTGCTATTTGAGCTGCGCTGTTTAAACATAACAGGGTTACAAGCACTAAATAATATTTTCTCATGTGTGGTTGGTTGTTCCGAAATTTACAACTATTCTTTATATCAGAACATGAAAATACATTTCTGGAGCGTAGGTAAAAATCATGAGCCGTATGTAAAAGCGGGTGTGGAAGAATTCACAAAACGCATCTCTAAGTATTACCCGGTGGAATGGACCATTATCCCCCTTCCTAAAAACAGCGGCATGCTCAGTGAAGCAGATTTGAAAAAGAAAGAAGGTGAAATGATTCTCAACTGGTTGCAGAAAGATGATTATTTAATTGCTTTGGATGAACGTGGAAAACAAATGAACAGTGAAGGCCTGGCTGATTTTATTATGAAGCGAAGCAATGAAAGCACAAAGAACCTGGTATTTTTAATAGGCGGCGCATATGGTATTGATGAAGCGGTACTGAAACGTGCTGATTATAAATGGAGTTTATCACAACTGGTTTTTCCGCATCAGTTGGTACGGTTGATTTTGGCCGAACAGGTGTACAGGGCCTGTACTATTTTGAGGAATGAAAAGTATCATCATAGCTGAAGAACGAAGTAAGATATACGAGGTACGAATTAAGATTTACGATTTAAGACTTAGATTTGAAAATAAACAAACCAAAGTATGCAAATTCCTGTTACGTATTTAATCATCGGTTTTACCTGCCTTGTTTCCATTCCTGCATTTACCAATGAAAAAATGATAAATAATATGGTTTTTTATCCGGTACGGATGAAAGATGGTAAAGAACTCTATCGCTTTTTTACACATGGGTTTATACATGCTGACTATATGCACCTGATTTTTAACATGCTTACGCTTTATTTTTTCGGGCCTTATATTGAATCTATTTTGGGTAAACCGCTGTTTCTGCTTTTGTACATTACTGCACTCGTTGGCGCTTCTTTGTTCGATTATTTTAAACACAGGGGCAATTATTACTACCGTTCATTGGGTGCATCTGGTGCTGTTTCTGCTGTACTATTTGTTACTATCCTTAATAACCCCTGGGCCGCAGAAATTTGTTTGTTTGGGGTGCTTTGCCTCCCCAATATCATTTTTGGCATTGCCTATATTGCTTACTCAACCTATATGGATAAACGGGGAGGTGATAATGTAGCACACAATGCACATCTCTGGGGCGGTTTGTATGGATTTGCGTTTGCTGCTGTTACCCGACCGGATTTGTTCAGAGATTTTTTAAATATGATTACCCATCCTTCATTTTAAAAAACAAGCTGTAGTTCACTGTTTCTCTTTTGTATTTCAATGAGGATGATATTCCAAGCTAAATATGTCTTTAGTTGCGGCCGTTATTTTAAAACGCTCATCAATGCGCATTCCTATAACCCAAATGATTTTTTGATTACTCTGTAACACCCACACATTTTCTTTTTGCGTTTTCGAAAGTTTTTGGTCAATGAAGAAACGGGCGAGCTTCTTTTTCTTTTTCATTCCCAGCGGATAAAAATAATCTCCTGCTTTCCATTTGCGAAGTAGTAAAGGAAATTGGACTTTGGATGCATCCAGCATGGCAACCTGTGGTGAATCGTCAATTGGTTGTTGGGCATTCCTGAGCAGTTTTATCTGAACTTTAAAACTTCCAACTTCCCAATTACCGATGCCATCAATTACATAATGTTCCGCTCCGCTTGCTGCAGCAGGCGCAATAATGAGCCAATGCCTGTGTTTGATGATACGGAATTGCAAAGAAGGGCTTTCAATAAATTTTCCTGATTCTGCATCACAAAGTTTCTTCACTTCATCAATCTGCTTTTCAGTGAAGCCATAGGGTTTGATGATTTCGTAAATCAACGCACTGTTGTTGAATTGCATTAATTGTTTAACAGGAATATGCAGCTCCGCTCCTTTTTGTTTGCAGAGTTTTTGAATGATGCGTTGTGTGGACAAATTGTACAGCGCTTCAATTTCTTTAAACCGTTCAATATTATCCTGCAGATTTTGTTTTACCTGCGGATATACGTTTTCAATCTGCGGAATAATTTCATTCCGGAAAAAGTTGCGGGTGTATTTGGATGATTGATTGGAAGCATCTTCCCGCCAGTGCAACTTATTTTCATTGGCATAAGCAATTAATTCTTCTTTGGTAAAACGCAACAATGGCCGTTTAATATTTCCATTACTTACGGGAATACCTGTTAATCCGTGCAAACCTGTACCACGGAAAAAATTCATGAGCAGGGTTTCGTTGTTGTCATCTGCATGATGTGCCGTTAGCACTATTGACTGTTGACCGTTGACCGTTGACAGTTCTTCAAACCAATCATATCTTAATTTTCTTGCTGCTTCCTGGATGGAAATTTTCTGTTCCAATGCATAAGCTGCTGTATGAAACTTTTTTACATGAACCAGAACATTGTAATGTTTGCCAAGCGATTGCACCAATATTTCATCTGCATCACTTTCCTCTCCTCTCAATTGAAAATTGCAATGGGCAATGGAAAAGGAATAACCTGCTTTTGCACATAAGTCTGCAAGCACCACGCTATCAACGCCACCGCTCACTGCTAAAATGAGAGGCTGGTCTTTGGTGAAAAGATTATTATAGGAGATGTATTGTTGAAATTGAAGGAGTAAATTCATTACGCAACTTTCAATTGCTTCTTGGCAAGTTTTAAATCATAATCCATTTGAAGCCGCATCCAGAAACCTGCACTGATTCCTAATTGCTGTTCAAGCTTTACGGCAAGGATGGCAGAAATATTCCGTTTGCCTTTTATCAATTCGTTTAAATGAGGTGGACGCATTTGTAACGCTTCTGCAAATGCTTTTTGGGAAATATTTCTTGCGGATAGTTCTTCACCCAGCACCAAACCCGGATGAAACAAAACATCCGAAACAATTTCTTTTCCTGCTTTATTTAAAACTTTATACGTACCCATTACCTGTAATGATTTGATAAATCTTCAATAAAAATGATTTCTGAAAGTTGAATCTTATTTTTTTCAATTACAAACTCCAGTCTGTATTTTAAATCAACCCTTATTGAGTATAATCCTTTTTTACCTCCTTTTAATGCTTCAAAATTTAAACTCCTGATAGTCCTCAGTTCATTTGTATTTTCAGCGTTCTTAAGAATCTCAACTTTTATTCTGAACTTTTCAATTACTTCTTTATTATAACGAAGCTTTCCCGTAACAGGAAGCCCTTCATATAATTTTTCAAGATTTGAATTGTTGAAATAAATCTCCATTCTAAATGATTACCAAAATTAGGGAATTATTGCGAAGCTACAAATTGCAACTTTTGTGCTGCCATGAAATACTGAACGTACAAGAGTGCGATACTTCGACTTCGCTCAGTACAGGCTGCCACGCTTTTACATGATTCCATGGAAACGGAACCATGAAACGAGCGTGGCAAAACCGCTGCCATGAAATACTTCAGCCGGTAACAAAAACAAAAAACATCAAACTACAAAACAACTCAAAACGTCAACTCTTCCCACGCACTCCTCAACTCTCCAAATGCATGCTGTTCCCCTTTTTCTTTGGCCATGTGCATTCCTTTTTTATAAACTGCAATGGCTTCCTGTTCTTTGCCGTTCCGTTCCAGCAGTTTAGCTAAATGATAATAACTGCCCACATAGCCGGGCTCCCGCTCCAGCAATTGTTCAAACAAAGTTTGCGCTGCTGCATCGTCCCCCGCTTTTATAAATTCCAGCGCCAGTGCATGATTTAAGAAGCTGTCATGCGGACTGGATGTTAGCATTTCCTTAATTCGTTCAATTCTTTCCATGGCTCAAAATATTTTCTTTGCAAACTTTTGTCAGCGTAAACCGTTTTGCCTTTATCTTTGCTTAGTTGCATAAACAACTATTTTAGGCCTCACCCCAACCCTCTCCAAAGAAGAGGGAGAAAAACAAAAATCGTTATGAAGATTCTCGTTTGTATCAGCAAAACGCCGGACACAACGGCAAAAATAGCCTTCACAGATAACAACACAAAGTTTGCACAGGATGGTGTGCAGTGGATCATTAATCCTTACGATGAATGGTATGCCCTGGTGCGTGCCATTGAACTCAGGGAAAAAGATGCATCTGCTGTGATTCATTTAATCACTGTTGGTGCGGCAGATACGGAACCCATCATCCGCAAAGCATTGGCATTGGGTGGTGATGAAGCGATTCGTGTGAACAGCGATAGCCACGACAGTTTTACCATTGCTACCCAAATTGCTGAAGTTGCAAAAAGCGGTGGTTATGATTTGATTTTTACAGGAAAAGAAACGATTGACTATAATGGTTCTTCCATAGGTGGAATGGTAGCTGAACTGCTGGATATGCCTTATGTATCGCTTGCAACTAAATTTGATTTAAACGGAACCATTGCCACCATCAACCGTGAAATTGAAGGCGGAGAAGAAACCTGCGAAGTGAATTTGCCGGTTGTTGTAAGCTGTCAAAAAGGTGTGGCGGAACAACGCATTCCCAACATGAAAGGCATTATGGGTGCACGCACCAAACCATTGAAAGTGGTGGAACCAGTTGCAGTTGATGCTCTTACTTCTGTTGCTGCATTTGAATTACCTCCCGCCAAAGCAGGTGTGAAGCTGGTAGATGCTGATAATGTGGGTGAGTTGGTGCGGTTGCTGCATGAAGAAGCGAAGGTGTTTTAGTAATGGATAATTGATTAATGGATAATTCATAATTTATCATAAATCAATCACACGTCATGAAAGAAAACATCTTAAAAACCAAGAGCTTCGATTTTGCAGTACGAATTGTGAAACTCTATAAATTTTTAAAGAAAGAACATAATGAGTTTATTCTTTCTCAGCAAATTGTAAGGAGCGGAACAGCAATTGGAGCCTTAATTAGAGAAGCTGAACATGGCGAAAGCATGAAAGATTTTATCCACAAACTCAATATTGGGCTAAAAGAAGCCAACGAATCAAAATACTGGCTTGATTTACTGGTAGCAACCGAATTCATTACCAAAAGAATGTACGATTCAATCAACAAAGACTGCGAAGAACTTTTAAAATTGCTTACTGCCAGTGTAAAAACTTCAAAGTCACGTATAAAATAATTATCAACTATCAATTAAAAAATTATCAATTACTATGAGCGTTTTAATTTTCATAGACTCCGCCGATGGCCATGTAAAAAAATCTTCTTTTGAAGCATTAACCTATGGCGCACAATTGGCCAAGCAACTCGGCACAAGTGCGGAAGGTTTGTTGCCGGGCAATGTAAGCGATGATGTTGCTGCATTGGGCAAGTATGGTGTAAGCAAAATTCATCATGCAGCCAATGAGGTATTCAATCATATGGATGCACAACTGTATGCAAAAGCAATTGCTGATGCGGCTGCAGCAAGCAATGCAACAGTAATTGTTATCTCCAACAATGTAACAGGCAAAGCAGTTGCCCCCCGCCTCAGTGCACGCATGAAAGCTGGATTGGTGAGTGGCGCTGTTGGCCTGCCTGATACAAGTAATGGATTCATTGTAAAGAAAGGAGTATTCAGTGGCAAAGCATTTGCCAACATGAGTATTAACACGGCTGTAAAAATTATTGCCATCAGCCCCAATTCTTTTTCAACAGTTGCAGGTGATGGTGTTGCAGAAGTGGTTGCGTTTCATCCAACAGTTGATGCTCCCAAAATAAAAGTAACAGCCACCAATAAAGTTACAGGCCAGGTTCCTTTGAGTGAAGCGGAACTGGTGGTAAGTGGCGGACGTGGATTAAAAGGTCCTGAAAACTGGGGCATGATTGAAGAACTCGCAGGTTTATTAGGCGCTGCAACTGCCTGCAGCCGTGCGGTGGCCGATGCACACTGGCGTCCGCATCATGAGCATGTGGGGCAAACAGGCGGCACCATCACGCCCAACTTATATATCGCCATTGGCATCAGCGGCGCCATTCAGCACCTGGCCGGCGTGAACCGCAGTAAAGTAATTGTAGTGATCAATAAAGACCCCGAAGCTCCTTTCTTCAAGGCTGCCGATTACGGAATTGTAGGCGATGCATTTGATGTGATTCCTAAGATGATAACCGAAGTGAAGAAGTTGAAGGGAGTGGCTTGAATGAGCCGGTAGCCGGTAGTCATTAGTCATTGGTCATTAGTCATTAGTTATTAGTTATTAGTTATTAGTTATTAGTGGATAGTTTTAGCAATTAGTTGCAGAATAAATGCCTTTGATTTAAAAATATTTGGGGCAATCAGCATAAGCCGGAATAGATCAGCAGATGTTCCGGCTCTGACGATGAATGTCTGAGTCTGACCAAAGCGTCAGACTTTTCGTTTCAAGTCCTCATTCCGCTTTGCTTCATTGCGGGCTTTTCACTTCAATCCGGCTGCCCAATGTCATTACGTTAAGCGTTCGTCATGTCGAGGAACAGCTTGTCCCGCTTTTGCGGGAAGACATCTCATAAAATTTGTACAGCAAGAAATTTATGAGACCTCTCCCTGCGGTCGGGGTGACGCTTAACTTAATGACATTGTCCGGCTGCTCTTCAACTATACTGCATACATCAACACATATCAACCAGCGCTAAAAAAATTAATGGCGTATATTTGATAAAATAAAAAGTTATGGCTTCGCCATCATCATTACATAAGAATGAGCCATCATTACTATCACAAATAGTTGGAATAAGTGAGCAACTGAGTGCCGATGATTTAAAAAAATTGCTCACACAGGCAAAGCGTTTATTTGCTGTAAAAAAAGCAAAGGAACTGGAAGCCCGGCTTCCAAACGGCACGGGTATGACAGAACAGGAAATTGATGCATACCTGAAAGATTTGGAGAATGACCATTAATACACGCTACCTGTTTTTGGATGCCAATGTTTTTAACAGGTATATCCTGCAGGGAAAATTATCATCCCTGCTCGAAAAAATCAGCATCCACTTTCCCGATATTGAACTCATCACCTGTACTGAATTGTTTCATGAAATTGCTGATACCTGCACAAGAGAACGTCCTTTAAACGCAGCAAAAGCAAAAGGCATTCACAACTATGAAGAACTGATTGCCACACAAATTGAGGTGCTTAAATTTTTCTCCGATATATACATCAATTCCGCAATCGCCATTCAGGAAGAGCAACCCCTTGCCGACCCGAAGGACTGGTATATCTATAACCTGGGCAAGCAATACAATGTAACCATCATAAGCGGAGACAGGCACATCAGGGAAATCAGGGAAAAACCATTTCCATTTATTGATGCTGATGATTTTTTAAGCTTCATCAGAGAGACATCATAACCCCTGTCCCTGCTTTATTCTTTTGCTTGGATAACCACGTTGCAGGAAAAAATCTTCCCTTCTTTTATTCAAACCAAAGCCCTTAAATTTGCCCGAAGGTTATGAAGAAAATCGAACTCGAAATAATTGCTCTCTCTCACAGCATCACCCAAACACACAGCTATGCCGTGGTGCTGGGCGAAATCAATGGCCTCCGCCGTTTGCCCATTGTAATTGGTGGTTTTGAAGCACAGGCTATTGCGGTGGCGCTGGAGCGCATGCAACCCAGCCGCCCGCTCACACATGACCTTATGAAAAATTTTATGCTGGCGTTTAATGTGGACCTGCATGAAATTGTGATCAACGATTTACAGGAAGGCATTTTCTATTCCAAGCTGCTTTGTTCTACAGATAATGATACCGTTGAAATTGACAGCCGCACCAGCGATGCACTGGCACTGGCCGTTCGTTTTGGCTGCCCCATTTATACCTATGAACATATTTTGGAAAGCGCCGGTATTTTAATGGAAGATGAGGAAGAAAAGAAAAAGAAAGAAGAAGTAACGGTAAGCAGCGGCACTGATGATAAAAACGACCTCAAACAAATGAGCCTTGAAGAGTTACAACACCTGCTCAATGATGTACTGGAACAGGAAGATTATATCCGTGCCATTGCCATAAGAGATGAAATCAGTCAGCGCAAAAAATAGTTTTTTTAATGGATAATTGAATAATGCATAATTGATAATTGTTTTATACAGACTGTCTTCATTTCATTATCCATTCTCAACTATACAATTATCAATTAATTCATGATTTCCTTTCCCAACTGTAAAATCAATCTCGGCTTACAGATTCTCAACAAACGGGAAGATGGTTATCATAACCTGGCAACGGTGTTTTATCCTGTGCAGTGGAGAGATGTGGTGGAAGTGATTAGAAGAGATGACGGACGACAGACCACAGACCACAGTGGCACTTCCAACTTAGAACTTACAACTAAAAACTCAGAACTTGTTTTCACAAGCTCCGGATTAGAAATAGCCGGCCCTGCTGAGAGCAACCTTTGCATCAAAGCATATCACTTATTAAAAAAAGATTTCCCTTCTCTCCCACCCGTTCAAATGCATTTGCATAAAACTATTCCTATGGGTGCAGGCCTGGGCGGCGGCAGTGCAGATGGTGCGTTTACATTAAAACTGCTGAATGATAAATTTCAGTTGGGCTTAACGCAGGAGCAGTTGATTGATTATGCATTGCAGTTGGGGAGTGATTGTCCGTTTTTTATTGTAAACAAACCTTGTTATGCCACAGGCAGAGGAGAAATTTTAGAAGAAGTTGCGTTGGATTTAAGCGCTTATCAGTTTGTACTGGTGAACCCTGGTATTCATATAAATACAGGCTGGGCATTTGAGCAGTTGCAGTTACAGGGTTCAGGTCGCTCGGAGCGCCCCGACCCAAAGAACATTGTTCAACAACCCATCCACACCTGGAAAGAACAACTCATCAATGATTTTGAAGAACCCGTTTGCAAAGCCCATCCGCAAATTGCAGCAATCAAACAGCAACTTTATGATACAGGCGCCTTATATGCAAGTATAACGGGAAGCGGCAGTACGGTGTTTGGGGTGTTTGAGAAAGGTAAACAAGTAAGAATTGATTTTAGTAAAGAATATTTAGTGAAGAATGTTTGAAAAAACAAATAGCTGGGCTTCGCTTTTATATAAATGCCTGTTGCAAATCAATATCAAATTATAGAAGAAGTTGTGTAAATCAGACTGTTAGCTGAAACGGATTGGCGATCTTGTTACTATTCAAAGGGCTTGCGGTATATAATGTGTGGAAACAAATTCACGTACTAACAAAGGGGAGCTAACAGTTGGGCTGAACGTTATAAAATATCTCATATACAGCAATATTTAACAGTTGGAGGCGATGCTTCTGACGATAACCCAAAAGCATGAAACTTCCATTTCAAACAGTAAAAACTTTTACCACGACACGACCAGTAAATGAAGTGATGAATTTTGTAGATGAGCTTCTAAACGGCAGAAGCAAATTCCTCTTTATTTCATCAAGTAATGTTAAAGGAAACGACCCTTTAACCGCTCAATCATGAATAAAGACTGCTCTGTAGTGTCTGAGGTTTTGTGGTTCAGTGCAGGACTATACATCTATACATTGCTGATATTTGTACGCTGTTGATGGTTTGAGTTGGTAACTTTCTCCACAACACCTTCTGCTATAGCTCAAAAGACTCAGTTACCTGATATATCACCCTGTGAACTACTTCTATTCATTACATAGTGGCGAAGGAATGCTTAACCCTTATTTTTTTGCATTTCAAAAAAACGTCTGCTTTAATCTTTCTCATATTTTTATCATTCCCATTTGGGGCACCAGAAAATTTGGCGGCATCGAACTCATTTGTTGGTTTTTTGCCGGGTAGTTTTTTAAAACCGGCGCTTTGTTTTTTGATGATGTATTATGTGGTGATGAGTATATAATTCATGTTATTTTAAACGTAAAATACTTCTGCGAAAAATAACTGAAGGCAACCACAATAACAGTTGTAAGAATTTTAGAAAGCACGGCATACATACCAAAGGTTTCAACAAATATTTTCAGAAAGAAATAATTGAGCAGGATAGCGCCAAACACCACCACCATGTACTTGGGTAACTGTTCTCTCTTGCGAACAGCGCTTCCTTCAAACACCACATAGCGGCTCAGAAAAAAACCAACGGGAAATGTAACAACAAAAGACATTAAGAATGCAGCAATATGCGGACTCAGTGTAAACCAGGGTGTTGCCAGCATTTCTTTATGAAGTATAAACCGGTAACTGATAAAAAACAAACTGATATCCAGCACCGTATTGCCTCCGCCACATGCAGCATAACGAAACGTTTGCAAGGGCATTAGCTTTTTGAATGGCGGGAAAAACCAGTCAATAACAGAATGAATAAAGGTTACAATACCGTTGATCATAAAAGCACTAAAGATAAAGTTTTGTTGTCATCCTGAACGCAGTGAAGGATCTGTCAAACCATTGTACTTAGCCTGATTAACTTTCCTGCTTGGAATAACATCAAAAAAACACTCCATTCAAAAACAACTTGCTTGTTCCAAACCAGAATGCACGGAAGTTCATATTATCACTATAGGTAATAACTTTCCCCCTTCCCGCATTTTCAATATTCACCACCGCACTGCCTTTTAATTTATCCCTGTACTCACGGTAGAGGTAGCCGCTTTGCAACGGACTGTCCGTAAGCAACACCGGCGAATCATAGGGATTATTATTCTGATCCATAAACAAAGTATTGGCTTTAAAAATACTCATCGTCTTTGTTCGGTATCCATAACACAAAGGATGTGTATTATCAATCTTTGCCTCAAAAATAGAACCCGGCATTTCTTTGGCCCTTGTTTCATCGCTTCTTAAATAATAAGGAACCACAGCCGTGCTGTCAGTTTTACTTTCATCACTCCGGTAAATGGTTTTGGTAATACCGGCAGTTGCTAAAAATTTTCCTGCACCTTCAAATGCCAGAACAGTTCCGCCATTGGCAATCCATACACGGAGTTTCTCCTGAGCATTTTTATCCATATTGTTATAACCACCTTCGGGCATAATGATGATATTGTAACCATTAATGCTTACGTTATTAAAACGTTCCGCTTCAACAATGGTGGCCGGTATCTTCATCCGCTGATCCAGCATATGCCATATTTCACCGGCATCATTGCTGCTGGTGCCATTACCACCAAGCAACAAAATTCTTGGTGTGCGGTTATTAATTAAACTGCCGCTTCCCAAATCAATACCACTCACACTTAAACCACTGTTGAGTCCATATACATTTACACCTGTACCTGCAATACTTGCATCTATCAGCTTCATCAATTCGTTGGCACTACGGCTTTGAATTTTTACGGGTATTACAATGGTCCCATAATTAAATTTCTTATTTCCATTTGTTGTAGCACTTTCAAATAACTGTGAAGCTACTTTTGTAATCACCCCTTTACTTTGCAATGCATATAAAACTCTGGGTGCATAAAAATCATCCCATTCAAAAGCATAAGCATAATTACTGTTGCCAATAATTTTACCGGATGGCTTCTTTACTTCATCTACTGCATTACCCAGGGCAGGCAGCACTTTTAACTCAGCAGATGGTATTCCCATCGCCAAAGGAAATGTCCAGCTGGTGATATCATAAAACAAACTGTCTTCGTAATTCAGCGTTTTTTCAAAAATGGTTTTTACCAGTTTAAATTGCTGCTGTGCGGTGGGCACAATCCAACTACTGCCTGCTGCAAATGTTTTACCGTCTGCATCCATGTTTTGTTTGTTCTCATATACTTCAATTTTATGACGCCTCATCATTTCAACAAACAACGCATTGCGGCTTTGATCATACGCATCTCCAAATACATATGCTTTTACAGGAAATGCCGCAGCTTCTGTTTTTACATTGTTATAAAACTCACGCTGGTAGTTTAATAAATCTTTGCGAAGAATTCTTCCTGCTTCCAATGTTGACAAAGCTGTTGTGAATTGATTCCGGATAGTAAACGGAAATGTAAGTATGCCGTTTTCTGTTTGCTGTGCATGACCACGGCTGCTGGCCTGTTCAAACAAAATACCCACACTGCCATGTATATCAGGAAACGTACTGCCTTTTCCATAATAAAAATCATCATACCCTTCTTTGGTAAAATACATAGAGCCGATACTGTCTAAATATTTTGCATGGTACTTTGCAATTTCACCTGTGAGCTGTTGGTTTTTCTTTGGTGTGTTTGGATTCACACGGCTGAGCACACCGGGTTGAAAAAAGAAAGTGGCATTGCTGCCCATTTCATGATGATCGGTTAAGATGTTGGGCCGCCAGTCATGAAAAATTTTCAAACGGTTCTGGCTTTCGGGTTGTTGTGCAGGCAACCAGTCACGGTTGAGATCAAACAAATAATGATTGGTTCTTCCGCCGGGCCAGGGTTCATTTAATTCACGGTTGTTTACATCTGTAATTTGTACAGCGCTTTTATTGGTATTTACCCAATTGGCAAAACGGTTCAACCCATCAGGATTAAAAGAAGGATCAAGAATAATAACCGTATTGCTTAACAGTTCATCAATGGCTGCTCCCTGTGCTGCTGCTAAATAATAAGCCAGCAGCAAACTCATATTGGCGCCGCTGGGTTCATTACCATGAATGCTGCAACCAATCCACACCACCAATGGCATATCAGCAGTATTTAACGAAGCGCTTTGCTCTGCATTGGACAATTGCAAATGTTGTTTTCTTATTTCTTCAAGCCTTGCATGATTGGCGGGCGATGTAATGAACAATGCCAATTGCTGACGGCCTTCATGCGTGGTGCCGGTAACTACTGCACTCACACGGTCGCTTGCAGCATCAATGGTTTTCATGTATTGTACCAGGCGGTCATGTGTAACATGCCACTCTCCCACTTCGTGCCCGATGATTTGTTTGGGCGTGGGAATATTTTGATTGTAAGTAACAGATGCGGGCAGGCAGTAAGATAATTGCTGTGCATTGGCAATAAAAGAAATGCAGAGCAGTACAGCAAAAAGCAATCTTCGCATAATGTTGATTTAAAGCCGAAAATAAGGAAGAATCAAATTCCTGCTGATTGAAAGTTTGCCACTCATCCATTTACTTAAAAATGTTGTTGAAAAGAAAGAACAACGAATCATAACTTTGCCAAAAATAAACATATGCGCCCCTTACTGTTTTTATTCATCTTTTTTGCAGCAGGCTGCACCTCCTCAGCCCAAACTGCAACAGAAGTAAATGCTGCTATTTTTGAAAAAGATATAACAGCAAAAGCTGTTCAGTTACTGGATGTGCGTACAGCAGGTGAATATAGAAATGGTCATATCAAAGGCGCATTACAGGCCAACTGGAACAATGAGCAGGAGTTTAAAGAACGTACTGCAGCATTGGATAAAAACAACCCGGTGTATGTGTATTGCCTTAGCGGAGGCCGCAGCCAGGCAGCAGCAGCATGGTTGCGCAGCAATGGTTTTAAAAATGTGGTGGAACTGGAAGGAGGTTTCAGCAGTTGGAAACGAAACAATAAACCATTTGAAGGAATGCCTGATGAAAAACCTTTAACCATGCAGGAATATCAGCAGCATATAGCAGGCAAAGAATATGTGCTGGTTGATTTTGGCGCTGAGTGGTGCCCGCCCTGTAAAAAAATGGAACCGGTGATCAATGATTTCTTAGCCGCTCATAAAGAAATTTTCTTTTACCGCATTGATGGCGGTGTGCATACAAATTTGATGAAACAACTAAATGCAGAAGGTCTCCCCACTTTTCTGTTCCTGAAAAATGGCGTGGAGGTTTGGCGTTATAAAGGCATCCTTTCGCTCAGCGAACTGCAAGCCATGTGGCAGCAGAAAAAATAAAGTGTACAACTTCACTTCTTCTCAATGTTTCCCGCAATTACATTTGCATTATGGAAGAACAGGCTGCGGAAAAAAAATCATGGTACAGGGATTGGTTCAACTCTCCTTATTATCACCTGCTGTATTTTAAGCGTGATGAAACAGAAGCAGCACAGTTTATTGATGCCTTACTTCAAAAATTAAATCCATCACTTCAAAGTAAAATGCTGGATGTTGCCTGCGGGCGTGGAAGACACAGCATCCATCTTGCTTCCAAAGGTTATTTTGTTACGGGTATTGACATCAGTTCTGAAAGTATTGATGATGCATTGCAGTTTCAAAAAGAGAACCTGGAGTTTTTTGTGCATGACATGCGTTTGCCTTTTCGTATGAATTATTATGATTATGCATTTAACTTCTTTACCAGCTTTGGATATTTCCGCACCAGGCGGGAACATGATAACGCCATCCGCACCATTGCACAATCATTAAAAACCGGTGGCGTATTTGTGATTGATTATCTCAACGCCCATTATGTGGAAACACATCTCACCTATAAAAGCGAAATTGAAAAAGAAGGGATCATCTTTGATATTACAAGATGGCTGGATGAAACTCATTTCTATAAAAAGATTGTGGTGGAAGATGAAGCCAATCTTGAAGAACCGCTGGTTTATACTGAAAAAGTAGCAAAGTTCTCCCTCGGCGATTTTAATGATATGTTTGCCTTTAACGGTTTGCAGGTGCAGGAAGTATATGGCGATTACCAGTTTAATGCTTATGATGTGAAGAACTCCCCCCGCTTAATGATTGTGGCAAAGAAGATAAAATAAAAAAACTATTTCACTTTTTGTTTCTGGTTATTGAGCAGCATCCATCTTGCTGTTTCATAAAACGCAATGGTTTGTGCAGCCAGTTCTGTTTTCTTATGATGGTATTCATCTGCTGACAGTACAGGGCTGTTAAACCGCACCGGCACCAGTGTATCTTTTTGCAGATTCATATCAAGAATATAATAGAAATCATTATTTACAATACCAATTTTTGCTTCATCATGATGAATAATAAACGCAAAATCCCTGCTGCTTTTGCGGAGCAAATCTCTTCCCATCGTAGTATTCGTGTAAGGTTGCTGTAATAAACCTGCAATAGTTGGCAGCACATCCACCATGCTTACAATTTCAGTACGCCGCTCCGGTTTTATTACGGAAGGACAGTAAAACAGTAAAGGTATATGCTCATCTGTGAGGCGTTCATTGGTCCATGCAGAGGGATACAATGAACCGGCATCACCCTTTACACCATGATCACCCAAAAAAACAAACAATGTATTTTCAAACCAGTCCTGCTTTTTTGCTTCAGTCATAAATCGTTCAATACAATAATCAGTATAAGCAAATGCACGGAACTCTTCGTCTGAATCAAAACCATTTTTCTTTAGTTCATCTTCGGTAAACACCCGGTTGTTGGTATAAGGTTTATCTTCTTCGGGTATAACAAACGGACGGTGGTTGTCTGCTGTTTGAATAATGGCGAAGAAAGGTTCTGTTTGCCGGTTCAGCACTGTGCCTGCTTCATCAAACAAATCCCTGTCACTGATGCCCCACACATTAAACCTCGGGCTTTTGTACATTCCCTCTTCATACAAATTCAATCCACGGATATTATTTACCAGCAACCCTTTAAAATTATTGAACTCACTGTTACCTCCAATAAAATAAAATTTGTTGTGTGCGTTAAAATCATTGATGATGCTGTGCTGGTTAATGGCCTGTACGTTCCTGGTTGAAAACTTACTTAACTGCACATCCGGTATGCCGGTGGTTAAAGCAAACACCCCACGTGCTGTACCAAAATGGGGTGAAAAACATTTTTCAAAAAACAAACCCTGGTTGCATAATTGCTGAATATAAGGAGTGGTATTAAGTGCATTACCGCTCATGCTGCTTTTATACATGCTCAATGATTCACAGAGCACGAGCACCACATTCATTTTCCCTGCAGGAGTTGGAAAAATTTCATCACGCTTAAAATCAAGCGCCCGCCCTGCCGCAGTAAAGCCCAGCATTTCTTTTATCATAGCGCTGTGCTGTTCTGCACGGTCATCATCTGCAAACGGTTCACGGAGTTTGAGTGTGGTAAAAAAGTTCTGAAGAGGATTCAACGCCAGATAAGCTTTGAAATTATCCCCCAGCGCAAATGCATCATTTCGTTTTAAAGGTTTGGCAGAAGTATTTCCGTAAATACCTGTAAACAGCAACAGTGTTAACCACAATGTGCGCAGGGGCTGAAAATTTTTGGAGTAATAAACATCCAGATGACTGTTATGACTCCACCTGTAAAATTTATAAACAAGAAACACCAGCACTACAATGGTAATGAGTATCCAGAACAAAGGATACGATTGCCAGAGCATGCTCATGCTGATAGAGAAATCTTCTACAAAGTTGAGGGCGCTTGCATTCAATCTTGTTTCCACATAATCAAAATGCCCGAAATCAGCGCCAAAGAAAAAAAGGAGGAGGAAGGTGATGATGACGAGATAGACCATCCATACCGTTCTTGCAAAAGCTGATTTAAATGGAGAGAACCAGGGCAAACTGCCCAGCAGCAGCAGTGGCGACAGTACAATGCAAACCCAGCGGATATCATATCTCAGCCCCAGCCAAAAGGAAGGTAACACATCAGCAACTGATAAATTTTTTGGATGAAAACTAAAAAATGTAACCACCCTTAGCAGTGTAAATGCCATCAGCAGAATTACAAATAACTGCAATACCCACCGTGCAACCGGTGATAGTTGTAACTGTTTTCCCATTTTTACTTTAAGCAAGACCGCTAAATTATAAAGTTTTATCTGTTGTTTTGCATTTTTACACAAACGGCAGTATATATTTGAAGTAATGCTGCAACCCATTCTCAATTTTGACCGGCAATTGTTCAAACTCATCAACCAGCAATGGAGCAACCCGTTCTTTGATGCGCTGATGCCGTTTATCCGCAATCAATACACATGGGTTCCGCTGTATTTGTTTTTTCTGGTATTTGTTACAGTAAATTTTAAACGCAAAGCAATATGGTGGTTTTTGTTTTTCATTGCCACTTTTGCATTAACTGATTCGATAAGCCAGCAAATTATTAAACAATTTTTTGAACGGCCACGCCCCTGCATTGATCCGCTTACAGCAGAAACAGCACGCATGCTCATTCCCTGTTCCACTGGTTATGGTTTTGTTTCAACACATGCCACCAATCATTTTGGAATGGCGATGTTTTTATTTATGACCATGAAAGAATTTGGCCGCCCCTGGGTGTGGTTATTTTTTGTTTGGGCCGCATTGGTTTGTTATGCGCAGGTGTACAGCGGCGCCCATTTCCCCTTTGATGTACTTGGCGGATCCATTGTTGGCACAGTACTTGGCTGGTTCACCAGCCAAACCTATACGAGACAGTTTGGGGGCTTAAAACATACTTAAACAAGATGCTAACGCAAAGCTTTGTAGATTTGCATCACCAATCATGATAGAACTATTTATTTTACTGGGGCTTATTTTACTCAACGGTCTTTTTGTAATTGCAGAAATTTCACTGGTTTCTGCCCGCAAACCACGCCTGGAAGCCATGGCCAATAAAGGCAACAGTAATGCACGCACTGCCCTGGAACTCTCAGAGAATCCTGAAGTATTTTTATCTGCCGCACAAATAGGTATTACACTTATTTCCATTTTAACGGGTGTGTACTCCGGCGAAAAATTCAGTGGCGATTTAAAACCGTTCTTTGAGCAATTTGATATCCTGAAACCTTATGCCCAATCGCTGGCAACAGGTGTTATTGTTGTTCTCGTAACTTTTCTTTCCATCATTATGGGCGAACTTATTCCCAAAAGACTGGGTTTGCTTAATGCAGAAAAAATTGCAATGGTGGTGGCCAGGCCAATGAAATGGTTTGCATGGTTTACGGGGCCGGTTGTGTTTTTATTAAATGCCATTACAAGATTTATTTTTCGTGTGTTTAATGTACGCACCACACATGACAACCATGTAACAGAAGAAGAAATTAAAGCCATCATCAGCGAAGGAACAGAGCAGGGCACCATTGAAGAAGCCGAGCAGGAAATTATTGAACGGATTTTTCATCTTGGCGACCGGAATATCACTTCGCTCATGACACACCGCAATGATATTATCTGGTTTGATTTGAATGACAGCGAGAACTCCATCAAAGAAAAAATTTTATCAGAACCCCATTCTATTTACCCTATTTGCGATGGCGACCTGGATGCAATAAAAGGGATTGTTTCCATTAAAGATTTATATGTGTCTGATGATTTTACATTGTTTAAAGATTTAATGAAACCCGCTTTATTTATACCGGAGAACAACAGCGCTTACCAGGTGCTGGAAAAGTTTAAAGAAAAGAAGATACACAGCGCTTTTATTGTGGATGAATACGGAAGTGTACAGGGGATGATAACACTGAATGATATTTTAGAAGCTATTGTGGGCGATATGCCGGAGCCGCATATTGAAGAATATGAAATTACAGAACGTGCCGACGGTACTTTTTTGGTAGATGCACAAATTCCTTTTTACAATTTTCTCTCCCGTTTTGAAAAAACAGAATGGATGAATGAAGGGGAACAGGAGTTTGATACCATGGCAGGTTTTATTTTACATCAACTGGAACGCATACCCCATGCAGGTGATCAATTTGAATGGAAAGATTTTCAGTTTGAAATTATTGATATGGATGGTCACCGCATTGATAAAGTGCTGGTAAAAGTTCCTGAAGAAATAAAGGAAAACACAGAAGAAGATCAATAAGCACCGCCATTTACGGGTTTTCATCTCCTGTATAAAATCAGTATTCTCTTATATTTGAATAATGAAGCCAACTGCCCCCTCCAGCATTGTTACAGGTATTTTACTGGCAGTGGCAGCCACCATTATCTGGAGCGGCAACTTTATTATTTCCAGAGCTATTAATAAAGAAATTGCCCCCGTAGCTTTATCATTTTACCGCTGGAGTACCGCTGTTCTGTTATTACTGCCGTTTGCATGGAAACATCTGAAACCCGCATGGCAAATTGTAAAACAAAACAAAGTTTATTTTTTCTGGACCTCATTAACCGGCATCAGCCTGTTTAATACATTTGTTTATATAGCCGGGCACAGTTCCTCTGCTATTAATATGGCATTGATTGGTACTACTTCCTCCCCCATCATGTCAGTACTGCTGGCACATTATTTCTTAAAAGAACAAATTGGCGTAAGAAGAATTATTGGAATGCTGCTCTGCATCAGTGGTATTTTATTTTTGCTGAGCAAAGGAAGTTTTCACAACCTGCTGCATTTGCAGTTTACAAAAGGGGATGTGTGGATACTGCTTGCTGCCTTCAGTTTTGCCTGTTATAATATTTTTGCAAGAAAACGCCCTGCACAAATTTCAGCAACAGGTTTTTTGTTCTTTGCTTTTTTAATTGGCACAGTTATTCTCTTGCCTGCTTATATTATTGAATCATTTTACACAGAACCGGTACAATGGAGCTTTAAAACAGCAGGCGCTGTTTTGTACCTGGGGCTGGGCACTTCTGTAATTGCGTTTTTATTCTGGAACCGGAGTATAAAGGAACTCGGCGCCGGCAGGGCTGCTTTATTTGGCAACCTTATCCCTGTTTTCAGCAGCGTTGAAGCTGTTTTTATTCTGAATGAACACATCACCATTATACATATCATTGCGTTTTTATTAATTGTAAGCGGTTTGTTTATTGATAACCTGCAATTATTTTTTACCAAAAAATAAATGATGAACCCTCTATGAAAAAAATAATCATCATTGGCGCTACATCCGGCATTGGAAGAGAGCTGGCGCTATGTTACATTAAAGCAGGGCACAAAGTGGGCATTACGGGAAGAAGGAATGAGTTGCTGGATGAATTAAAACATCAATACCCTTTACAAACAGAAACAGAATGTTTTGATGTAACGGGAAACGCCAATATCAAACACCTGGAAAACTTAATTCAGAAACCCGGCGGCATGGATGTGTTTGTTTACAACAGCGGCACCGCTGATATCCATAAAGAAGTGGATATGCAAAATGAAATGACCACAACCAAAACCAATGTGCTGGGTTTTGTTGAAACCACAGTTTATGCTTTTAATTATTTTTCAAAACAGGGGCATGGGCAAATTGCGGCCACTTCATCAGTTGCATCGCAAAGAGGAAATGGATGGGCGCCATCTTATTCTGCCAGCAAAGCTTATATGAGCAATTACCTGGAAGGATTAACTATAAAAGCTTACCGTTTAAAAAGAAATATTTCCATTACCGATATTCAACCCGGCTTTGTAAATACAAAAATGGCAAAGGGTGACGGGCAGTTTTGGGTAGCCGAGCCCGGTGAAGCAGCACATCAAATTTTCAAAGCCATTGAAAAAAGAAAAAGAAGGGTATTTGTTACTAAAAGATGGGCATTAATGGCATGGCTTATGCGAAATGTTCCTTTCTTTATTTACAGGAAAATGGGATAGCTGCAATACATTACATCAAACTACAGAGACGTACAGGCCTTTTTTGATAATGACAATGCACTATCAACACCATCAATACTGAAAAAATATTTCCGTTGCGCCATAACCATACAAAGGATGAAACTGGTTCACGAATGATTTCACTTCTTTTTTGTTGCGGAGACGTTCATGTATCTCATCCCGCAACACCCCCTCCCCCACTCCATGAATCACAATTAAAGAGGGTTGAAAATGAAGAACAGACAACTCATAATATTTTTCAAATTCTTTGAGTTGCAGGGAAAGTATTTCAAAATTGTTGAGGCCCTTCCATTCGTTGGTAATTTTTTCAATATGCAGGTCAATAACACTTCTTGCAGGCGGAATGTGCTGGCGTGCATTACCGGCATCATACACTTTATAACCGGCACCCTGCAACTTCCGCATATCAAATGTTTCAGTTACTGCTTTGTCAGGATAAAGTTCCATGAGCAGGTAAGAAAAACTGGCTTCCTGTTTTTGCAGCAACTCTTCAATTCGTTTAAACAGTTGTTTGGGTTTTATTTTGAAAGTCGTTTCAAAATGATCTGCTTTTGCCTTATCAGGTTTTGACAAAGAAAATTCAAAATCAAAACGTGGGCTGTCGTTTAAGTCTTCAAAAGGAACATCATGAATATAAAAATCAGTAAAAGAATGTATCGCATTTTTTAATGAAAAATCGCTTTTGCCATCATAGCGGAGATGATATTCAAATAAAAAATCAGTTTCTGTATTATTTACCAGGTAAACTCTGAAATACTCCACCACATCATCATCAAAAATATCTTTATCAAAAACCGGCAAAAAAGAAAGCCAGATACCTTTTCCTACATTGTATTGTTTGATGATACTGCCTTTTTCTTTCTTGATATTATCAACATACTGTTTCTGTTTGGGCAGCACCTCCTTCTTTTTTTCAGTAAAGCGTTTAAAATAAGGATATTCAATCTGATCCGTATAAACAGGAAACTGCACACCGCCAACATCAACGGTTACCATTTTTTTATTGATGATATCCACCACCTCACCTTCCTCATTGGAATGAATGAGCAACACTTTATCTCCAACCTGAAATTTCATGCGGCAAAGCTAAGGCAGTTTAAGTTTATTCATCTATGAAAATGGAAGTATCAGTTTTATTTCTTATAAGTTTATTGCAATAAAAAAATGCACATCATTACAATGTGCATTTATACAGGCAACTGGTTGTATATTACGGGTTATTCCCATTTATGTTTATGCGGACGTTCATCACTGTGTGTACGCATCCATTCATCAAAACTCAGTTTACCGCTTCCTTCAATGGCAAATAATACCAGTAAGAAAAGAATAATTACTGACAGCCATAACTCTGAATTGGTTTGTACAGAACCTGCAGGCAGGTTAACAAGAAAAATAGCGCCAAGTACGATTGGGATTAATACAATACAAACAGCACGGGTAAGTAATCCAAACAAGACCATAGCGCCACCCAGCATATTGGCAAATACAACAATGTGTGCTAAAATTCCAATAGTGGCTGATCCGAGGAAATGGCTTTTCGCCATCAACTCAGTAAGTGGCTGCATATTGTTAATAAACTGTACGCCTTTAAGCAATAGCACAAGCCCAAGTGCAATACGTACAAAATCAAGCCATTTTGGATGATGGGTATCACCCCAGTTTTCAAGCCGTTGAATCATGTTCATAGTTGTAAGTTTTAGATTTTATAACAAGCGCTGAAAAGATACAAAAGCTATTTGGCCTTTGCAACTGTTTTTTTAAACATTATGAACAGGCACTCAGGAAGCCAGGCGGCTCTTTCTGTAACCATACAAAAAGTAAATGATAAGGCCCAGCGCCAGCCAACTGGAGAACCATGCCCAGTTCCTTGCTGTCATACCTGTGAGCAGGTACAAACAAGTACTTAACCCCAGCAACGGAATCAATGAATATTTTTTGATGACTGCAAAGGCGCTGATAATAACACATACAACCCAGAAAACAATGGTGCTGAAATTAAGTGTTTGCCTGGCCAGTAAAGCAGCATCAAGATTGGCCTGAATGATATCAGGTTTTGAAGCATCCAGCCCGGCAATGGCATTTTTAGCTTCCGCATCTGTTAACTGAAAACTGAAAAGCTCATTAAAATAATGATTGTTATACACGTACAAAATCACAAGCGCTGCAATAATGAGCATGGGAAAAATAAATTGTCCATTGATATATGGAATATGAAATTTACCAGCTTCTTTTTCTCTTGACGGTATAAGCAATACACCGCCGCAAACCAGCACAAATGCAAAGAGTGTGGCAATGCTGGTGAAATCAAGTACAAAGGTTTTATCAGTAAACAAAATAGGAACACCTACCACCAGTCCTGTAATAATGGTAGAGAAAGAAGGCGTTTTAAAGGTTGAATGAATTTTCTGAAACACGGGGGGCAGTAATCCATCACGGCTCATGGTCATCCATATACGGGGTTGCCCCATTTGAAAAACCAGCAGCACACTCGTCATCGCAACAACAGCAGCAATAGCTACAAAGAACTGCATCCATCCCACATTCAAATTCTGCTTTTCAAAAATAAAAGCCAGCGGATCTCCCACGCCATCAAAGTTTTTATAATCAACAGCGCCAGTGAGTACCAACGTAAGCAAAATGTAAACAATTGTGCATATTACGAGGGATAAGATCATGCCCCTTGGTAAATCCCTTTGCGGGTTTTTGCTTTCTTCTGCCAGCACACTCACGGCATCAAAACCAATATATGCAAAGAATACACCACTCACTGCTGCCATTACACCTCCGAATCCGTTTGGCATAAAGGAGTGCACACCTGCATCGTTTGCAGGCTGCCAGTTGGGTGTTAAACCGTTTGAAAAAACAAGATAGCCACCTACGAGTATTACCAATGCCACCACAATCATTTTCAGCATCACCATTACATTACTGAAATTGCGGCTTTCTTTTATACCACGATATACCAATGCTGTAATTAATATATTGATGAGTAAAGCCGGCAAATCAAGAATCATCTGGATACCACCAATCATCGGTGCATTCTTCCAGGCACTGATATCTTCAGCACTTGTACTGCCACCGGCAACAGCGTTTTTTGCTTCCATATAACTGGTGCATAAATAATCAGGAAGGTGTACACCCACTTTATTTAAAAAGGAAGTGAAATAATCACTCCAGCTATAAGCCACATATATGTTGCCGATAGAATATTCCATGATGAGCGCCCAGCCAATGATCCATGCAAACAATTCACCAAAACTGGCATAGGCATACGTATAAGCGCTGCCGGCTACAGGTATCCGGCTTGCAAACTCTGAGTAACAAAACGCAGTAAAGGCACACGCAATAGCTGTAATGATAAACAAGATCACCACCCCGGGCCCGCCATGAAATACGGCTCCGCCCAAACTGCTGAAACTGCCTGCACCGAGTATGGCGGCAATACCAAAAAATGTGAGATCACGAACGTTTAATACACGCTTTAATCCGCCATCACCATGGGCGCCATCACTCCCTTCAGCTATAATGGAATCAATCTTTTTTGTGCGGAATAAACTATTGCTCATGAAGTTGGTTTTGACGGTTAAAATAGGTAAAAATCAGGAAACTTCAGAGAACAAATACAAAAAGGCCCGTACTATCAAACTGATAGCACGGGCCTTTATAAATGGAGTAATTTAGTTTTCCTTCTTAGTTGCCAATTTGTTGGCAGCAATTTGATATTGCTGAATCATATCATTGATGATGTTGACTGTTTCACCCAGGTTCAGATCATTTTTACGTACCCTGAGAAAGTACTTGTTTCGTTCTTTTTTTACTGAATCCTGCCCGATGGTTGCTATATCTGAATTGAGATTTGTCATGCTTAAGGGAACGGGCAAATTATTGAGTGTATCAATTGCCTTTACGGTGTTCATGAGCAACTGTTTTTCTGCACGGAATTTATCCAGTTTTAATGAATACACTTTCTCATTATATTTTTCGAGAACAGTTGAATAATTCTTGATTTGCTTGAATGCGTTGCTCTGGCTGATGCGTGCATTACTGCGTTTGATTACATCGGCAAAATCAAAATCATTTTTCCAAATCTTGTATTGCGATGCAGGTATTTCATCCCATGCCAGTGCAGAAGGCTCGTCTTTCTCACGCATTTTTAAATACTCATACTGGTCAGGTAATACAATATCAGAAACCACTCCTTTTAATTGGGTACTGGCGCCGGTAATACGATAAAATTTTTGAAGGGTAAGTTTAACAGCGCCCAGATCAGAAGGGTTATTGCTGGCCCAACTGGTGCGTTCCAACTCAATATTACGTTGCACGGTTCCTTTACCATAAGTGGAAGTACTGCCCACAATCAAACCACGTTTGTAATCCTGTATGGCGGCTGCAAAAATTTCTGAAGCTGATGCACTGAACTCATTCACCATTACTACCAGCGGCCCATTCCATAACACATTATTATCACGGTCTCTTAACACACTGGGCGCCTCATCCCTGCTTTTTACCTGTACCACAGGCCCTTCCTCAACAAACAATCCCACCATTTGCACCACATCCATGAGTGAGCCGCCACCATTGTTGCGCAAATCAAGAATAATTCCTGAAACATTTTCTGCTTTCAGCTTTACAATTTCCTTTGCCACATCTGCTGCACAGCGTGGACCATTGGGATCCTGAAAATTGGCGTAAAACTCAGGCAAATAAATATAACCGATACGACTGTTATCAGTACTTGTAATTACGGAACTCTTGGCAAAGGTTTCTTCCAGGTTAATTTTTTCACGGATCATGGTAACTACTTTTATTGACCCGTCTGGTTTTCTGATAGTCAATCGTACTTCAGTTCCTTTTTTACCTCTTATCAGCCGTACTGCGTCGGGTACTTCAAAACCTGCAAGGTCTTGTGGTGCATCACTACCCTGCGCCACTTTCAGCACAAAATCGCCCACTTGTATTTCACCGCTTTTTTGTGCAGGGCCGCCTGTAACAATAGTAGCTACTTTAATATTGAAACTTTCATCTTCAGTTAAAGAAGCGCCAATACCATAAAATCCCCCGCTCATACTTTCGTCAAATGAACGTTTTTCCACCGGAGGAAAATAAGTAGTATGCGGATCCATGTTTTCAGTAATATCATTCACCATTAAACTGAAACGGTCATCGTCCTTAAACCGGTTGCGGAAACGGTCAAACATCCTGTCATAAACTTTCACCACTTTTTCACGTGCCTCTTTTTTCAGTTCTTCTTCTGATTTGGCTGCAAATCCATCTTTGCCCTTACTCTTTTCCTGTACATCCATTGCATCAGAATAACGGCTCAGCGTTTCATATTTCAGTTTCTTACGCCACAATTCTCTGCGGGCTGCTTCATTTTTGGCGTAGGTTAATTTATCAAAATCATCAACATAGTTTTCATCAGCATTGAAATCAAAAGGGGTCTTCAAAATCTCTTTATAAAGATTGGATGCTTCATCAACCCGCTTTTTGTAGATTTCATTGATAACGTAAAATGATTCCAGCTTCGCCCCGTGAATTTCATCGTCAATCTTCGTTTCAAATTTTTTGAACTGCTCGTAATCGGAAGCAAGAAAATAGTCCTTGTCAGGGTCGAGGCTTTTCAAAAATTTATTGAACACTTCTTTTGAAAATTTATCATCAATTTTTTTAGGGCTGAAATGTCCTTCTTCCAGCATTTCGCCCACCAATACCAAAATACGTTCATAGCGGGTACCGGGCAGTTTACGGGTGGATGATGATTGTACGGCATAAAAAATACCGCCGCCCACAACGAGCAGCAGTAACAAAAACAGGCTCTTTTTACTAAACATACAGGATAAAACTTTTGACATAATTTAATAAACGTAAAAATAATGAATTCAGCCGAGGGGGCAGTAACCATTTGTACAAATAAGTGCTTTTAACAGGGTATTGACTTTCTGATACAGCAAGTGTTTGTTTTTAGGGATGAATTGCTGAAACGAAAGCAACAACACAATTATTATGGAGTGGTGATAATTCACCTGCTGTTTATTCGTAAAATCACCCCCGAAAAACCGGCAAATAAGAAGCCGGCTTGCATAAACTTCTTCAGATTTCCACCTCTTTTTATAATATTGCAGGACCGATGTCCTCAAAAAAACCGGTTTGCAACATCAGATTATGGCAAAAAATTTACTGATTGTAGAGAGTCCTGCAAAAGCAAAAACCATCGAAAAAATCCTGGGAAAAGATTTTGAGGTGAAAAGTTGTTACGGGCATATACGTGACCTGGAAAAAGATGATATGGGCATTGATGTGGACAATAATTTTGAGCCCCGCTATATCGTACCTGAGGAAAAGAAGAAGGTGGTGAGCGATTTAAAAAGCCTGGTCAAAAAAAGTGATGAAGTATGGCTGGCAACGGATGAGGACCGTGAAGGTGAAGCCATCAGCTGGCATTTGTGTGAAGTGCTGGGTCTGAATCCAAACACCACCAAACGGATTGTGTTTCATGAAATCACCAAACCTGCTATTCAAAAAGCAGTAAACAATCCACGATTTGTGGATATGAACCTGGTGGAAGCGCAACAAGCCCGCAGAATATTAGATCGAATTGTTGGTTTTGAACTCAGCCCGGTGCTGTGGCGCAAAATGAGCATGCGTAATAATTTAAGTGCAGGCCGGGTGCAAAGTGTGGCCGTTCGTTTAATTGCTGAGCGTGAAAGAGAAATTAATGCATTCACTGCTACTTCTTCTTTTAAACTTGAAGGATTGTTTACTGCTAAAGATTTAGCCGGCAGGCCTGTAAACTTTAAAGCAGAAGGTAAAAAAGCCAACTCAGCGGATGATGCTGAAAAATTTCTGAACAGTTGCAAAGGCGCTGAATACACAGTAAAAGATATCGCAGTTCGTCCGGGTAAAAAAACTCCCGCTCCGCCGTTTACAACATCTACTTTACAACAGGAAGCAAGCAGAAAGCTGGGTTACAGTGTGAGCCGCACCATGACACTTGCACAAAAGCTGTATGAAAGCGGTAAGATCACTTATATGCGTACAGACAGTGTGAACTTGAGTGATACAGCGCTTGGCGATTTAACACGTACTATAAAAGGTATGTATGGTGATAAGTATCACCAGTTTCGCAAATACAAAAATAAAAATGAAAGTGCGCAGGAAGCCCATGAAGCCATTCGCCCCACTTACATGGAAAATACTTCTATTGAAGAAGAAGATGGAAGACGTTTGTATGAATTAATATGGAAAAGAACAATGGCTTCGCAGATGGCCGATGCAGAACTGGAACGTACAACCGCAACCATTGACATTTCCACCAATAAAGAAGAACTGAAAGCTGAGGGTGAAGTATTAAAGTTTGACGGTTTTTTAAAAGTATATCGTGAAGACAGGGATGATGATGACTTGGAAGAAGAAGCACAGGAAGGAATGCTGCCGCAGTTAACGGTTGGTCAAAAACTTCCGTTGATTGAGTTGAATGCAGTGGAACGTTTTACAAGACCATTGCCCCGCTACACAGAAGCATCACTTGTAAAAAAATTGGAAGAGCTGGGTATTGGCCGTCCATCAACCTACGCTCCCACTATTTCTACCATTTTAAAAAGAGGCTATGTAGAGAAGCGTGATAAAGAAGGTGTGCAGAGAGATTTCCGTGTGCTTAAATTAAAGAACAATGTGCTGAGCAAGGGAATGGAGCAGGAAACAACCGGTGCAGAAAAATCAAAACTGTTTCCGAGTGATTTGGGATTGGTGGTTACTGATTTTTTGAAACAGTACTTTGATGATATTATGGATTACAGTTTCACAGCACGCATTGAAGAAGAATTTGATGAAGTGGCGGAAGGAAAACTGAAGTGGAACAAAATGCTGAAAGATTTTTACAAACCTTTCAAAAAAGATGTAGAGAACACCATTGAAAATGCAGAACGCATTAAAGGTGAACGTGAATTGGGTATTGAAGAAACGAGCGGTAAAAAAATTGCAGCACGTATGGGCAGGTATGGACCTATGGTGCAGATTGGTGATGTAAATGATGAGGAGAAGCCACGCTTTGCTGCTTTGCGTAAAGACCAGAGCATTGAAACCATTTCGTTAGAAGAGGCAATGAAGTTGTTTGAACTGCCGAAAACGCTGGGTGTGTATGAAGATAAAGAAGTGAGTGTGAATATTGGCCGTTTCGGTCCTTATGTAAAATTAGATGACCAGTTTATTTCCATTCCCAAAGGTGAAGATGTAATGGAAGTTACATTAGACCGTGCCATTAAACTTATCAAAGAAAAACAAAATACAGATGCACCTGTTGCTTTTTATGAAAACAAACCCGTAACAAAGGGCAAAGGACGTTTTGGTCCGTTTATTAAATGGGATGGCATGTTTATTAATGTACCGAAGCGTTACAATTTTGATAAGCTGAGTGATACGGATATTAATGAGCTGATAGAAGCAAAAGTGGCGAAGGAAGCCAACCGCTTTATCATTCGCTGGCCCGATGAAAACATTGCAGTGGAGAACGGAAGATGGGGTCCTTTCATCCGCTTTGGTAAAAAAATGCTGAAGGTGGATAAGAAAGCGGATGGCGAAAAATATACGGCTGAGGAACTGGCCATGATGCCGGTGGATGCTATTAAGAAGATGATTGTGGTTCAAATGCCGGGCGCTTTTGATAAGAAAACAAAAGCAGCGGCCAAGAAAGCGCCGGGCAAAACAGCAGTGAAGAAGAAAGCTGCTGTTAAGAAGGCAGCGAAGAAAAAATAGATTTTATACCTTTAACTTAAATTTTCAGGTTATGTCTTTCAAAATTGAACCTTCAGTTTTCAAAAAAGAATTCCTGCGTGTAAATCTGAAAAAAGCAAAGATTGATTCGCATATTCATGTATTCAGGTTTAAGGATAAAGACACCAAACAGATTGTTTACTACGCACCCTCTGTTGAATTAAGCGGATATGGTGCTACTGATAAAAAAGCGCAACAAATGTTCTTTATATCTGTTGAAGATTTTTATTCATCGCTTGCTTTGCTCTCTCCAAAAAAATTACAATCTGAATTACAAAAATTCGGCTGGCGTAAAAATAAAGTTCAGACTAAAGAATATTCTCCGGCTTATGTTGACCTTCATGGTCAAATACAAAACCTGAACATGGTTGCGGAAGAAATTGAAATGCTTACCATTGATGTTTAAGCGATGGGTAACTTTCGACCACTTCCGACAAAGTGCTGGGAAAAATTTCTTGCTTTTCATGGATTTCGCCTTACAAGAATAGCCGCCAGTCATCATCAATGGACCAAGAAGGGATTCAGAACAATTCCGGTTTGGGGAGATGAGAAACAAATACCAGCTTTTCATTTAAAAACAGGATGCAAAACCATTGGCTGTACTTTAGAAGAACTTTATAAATGGGCTGAGGAAAATTGCTGATTACTTCAACTCCCCCAACGCCTTTTTAATTCTTTTATAAGCTTCCTCAATCTTCTCCAAACTATTAGCAAACGATAAACGAATGCAATTGGGTGTACCAAATGCACGGCCTGTTACGGTTGATACATGTGCGGTGTTGAGCAAATACATGCACAAATCATCTGCATTTGAAATTGTTTCAGCGCCATTTGATTTGCCGAAATAATATTCAACAACCGGAAAAACATAAAATGCACCATCCGGCGCTGCACAGCTCCAACCAGGAATTTCTTCAATCAACTGCAATACTCTTGCACGCCTGCGTTCAAACTCCTTCGTCATTTCAAACGTAGGTTTCAAATCTGTGGTAAGCGCTGTTATGGCCGCACGTTGCGTAACAGCATTAGCACCGCTGGTAAATTGTCCCTGAATTTTTTCGCAGGCTTTGGCAATATCTGCATGTGCCGCAATATAACCGAGACGGTAGCCCGTCATGGCAAAGCCTTTACTCAAACCGTTTACAATTATCACCTGGTCTTTGATGGCATCAAATTGTGCAATGCTTTCATGCTTGCCTGCAAAATTGATGTACTCATAAATTTCATCAGAAATAATTAAAATTTCAGGATGCTTTGCAAACACATCAGCCAATGCTTTTAACTCTTCTTTGCTGTAAACAGAACCGGAAGGATTGCAGGGTGATGAAAACAAAAACAATTTTGTTTTGGGTGTGATGGCGGCTTCCAGTTCAGCAGCCGTCATCTTGTATTTATTTTCAATTTTTGTTTCAACAATTACCGGAATGCCACCCGCAATTTTCACCAGTTCAGAATACGTAACCCAGAACGGTGCAGGAATAATCACTTCTTCACCGGCATCAACAACTGCAAGTACAATATTGGCCAGGCTTTGTTTGGCGCCGGTTGATACTACAATGTTCTCCGGTTTATAATCAAGGTTGTTATCCCGTTTCAGCTTTGTGCAAACGGCTTCTCTCAAATCCAAATAACCGGCTACCGGTGTGTAATGACTAAAGTTGTCATCAATTGCTTTTTTGGCTGCGTCTTTAATATGTTGCGGTGTATCAAAATCAGGTTCACCCAAACTCAAATCAATCACATCAATTCCTTTGGCTCTTAATTCACGGCCGAGCTTTGCCATTTTAAGGGTTTCAGGTTCTGCAAACCTGTCGAGTAAAGAAGATAATTTCATTGTTCGTTCTGTAATTTTTTATTGTACTAACGTAATGCTGCAAAATAATTCATTCACTGCTATTGCCTGTTAGTTGTGTGTAATAATGGAAAGGGAAAGCGAATCCTTTCCTGATCTTGCATCATACCCTTTTACAACCATAGTGTAAATTTTACCTTTCCCAAAGCGAAATTGATACGTACGTGCAATGCTGCTGTTAATACGTCTTCTTATCTTAATCGTTACTGTGGTATCCCCATAAAAATTTTGAAAGTCAGAGGCGCCGAGCACACCCGCCTGTGTAAATTTTCCAAAATAACTTCTGCTCACAAGAGGAGAATCACTTGCAGGGTTTGATGGCCGGGTGGTAACCAGTTCAACTGAATCCAAATCCGGGCTCAGTTGTACCAATCTTATTTTTGATTGTCTGCCCAAACCTGTTGTATCCAGGTTGTCTTTCAGAAAAAAATATTTCACCCTTGCTGAAACAGCCGAATCACAAATAAAAAAAGAAGCGTTGTAGCCTGTGTTTGAAAACAACCAGCTGGCAATTTCGTTACTGCCCGTTCTGAGTTTATAATTATTAAACCCGCTGTCAATTACCAAAAAAGGCAGTGAAGGGTTGATGCCCGTTACATAATTAAAACTGCCCAATGTATTCAGGTTTTGCAAAAAACTGATAGCGGAACTGTTAGGCGAAGCATTAATCACTCTCAGGTTCACTCTTGTGCTTCTCACCTTATCTTTATTACAACCAGGCAGCAATAAAAAACAGATAACAACAATAACTCTCATTTGAATCTTATTCTTCATATAAAAATATCCGGCAGCAGGTATGCCCCACTCTCTTATTTATCATAATTCACTTTAAATTTTGACAAATCAGGCGCCTGCTTCCGCTCACGTTTCAGTTCATATTCATACATCATATTTCCCAGCTTTTCAAGAAAAGGCAAACCTGCAGTATCAAAATCATATTTATCATCATTTAACACTCCGTCTGCATTACAATAAATAGTAGCGCTCATTATAAACTCAATGTTCTTTTCAAAATCAACAATATAAGCCACATCGGTTAAAAAACCATAAGCCCATCCCACTTTGTTAAAAATGCGGATATGCTTCGGCATCTTTGGATCTTTTTGTGAGCCGTACATAAAAAATTTTCCATAATTATCCGGGTGTTCTTTTAAATCATATTCAGGATACATTGTTTCAGATGGCAACTGGCTCATGTACCGGTATAAAAAACGATAATCGCTTTCCGTAAAATTGAAACGCTGCTGTTTGGGCACAGCTTCCGGAAAAATGACGCTCCTGAGCATTTGATGCAAATCCGTAATGTAAATCCTGTTCTTACGGCTGAAGTTCAACGGCTCATTAATCAGCTTATCGCCACTCATATAACCTTTGCCCACAAAATCATTCCGCTCAATGTATTTGTAAGAGCTGCTGATATTGGGTTGCTCGTAAATAATTTTGCCACTACTGTCTCTGAAGCTGACAGGGTTGGTATTCCGGTGCTGATCTTCAGGAAGGCTCACAGCCAGCCGGTGAACAATCTGAGCTTCTTTATATCCTTTTTTAGCCAGGTGCTCATTCAAATACTGCTGACCCAGAAATTCATAGAGCCTGTTATTGGCATCATTATCACTCACCAAAAACAGTTTTTTGATATAATGCGACAGTGTGGGCCGGCCATCCGGAGTTGCAGGATCATTATAAACGGCCGTTTGCCCGGCATAGGATTTTTCTGTAATGAACGTGGTATTCTTATCAATACCCAGGTTGTTGAGTTTTTCCAGCGCTAAAAAAGCAACCGGCATTTTAGCAGTGGAGGCAGGATAGAAATACAGGTCTTTCTTTACATTAAAATAATAATCTGTAAAACTGGGCTGGTTATTCCTGTTCCGGTTAATTTGGGTATATACAATCTGCACCCGCATACTGTCCCGGTTTTTGAGCACTTCTGCAAAAGCCGGATTTTGGCTCATGAGTTGTTCCAGCAAATTCTCTTTTGAAACGGTGGGTTTGGCGGGGCGGCAGGCATAAAAAAGCTGCATGGTAAAGATAAATATGGTAACAGTTGCCGTAAGTTTGAGCATGCCCAAAAATAAGCCTTTCAGCCCATCTGTATTTCCTTAAAAACTGAGGAAAACAGGGGCTTTGAGCCTGTTCGCTTTCAACCCATTTCCCCTATCTTTGCCCGCCTCCTGAAGCAGGCGCTTCGGGAACTTTCGTTTTTAAAAGAAACCCAAATTAAATTTTATTATGGCACTGAAAGGTTTGGTAAGGTTTTTTGCGATTATGCTGATTCTGATATCGCTTTACCAATTGAGTTTTACATGGATTGTAAACAACTTTGAAAGTAAACAAAAAGCAAGGGCTGAACGGTTTGTAAAATCAAATTTCGCATCTTCCTCTACTGATGAAAAAACGGCTATGACCAACACGGTGTACCGCCGTTATCTTGACAGTTTGAAGGAAAAGCAAATCATGAACATCCCTGTTCTGTATCCCAAACTCACTTATCAAAAAGCAATTGAGCGTGAACTGAATCTTGGTTTGGATTTGCAGGGTGGTATGAGTGTTACGCTGGAAGTAGGGCTGGAAGATTTGATCAAAAACATGAGCAATAGCCCAAAGGATCCCATATTAAACCAGGCATTGCAAAAAGCTGCAGAAAAGAAAGCCAACAGCGATGCCGATTATGTAACATTATTTCAGAATGCATACAATGAAGTGAGTGGCAAAAAACCACTGGCCGGTTTATTTGCAGGCGCTTCACAAAACAGCCGTATAAAAGTAACCAGCTCTGATGCAGATGTAATGGCTTACATACGTGAAGAAGCTGACCTTGCGGTAAAAAGAACCTTTGACCGTTTAAGCGCACGTATTGATCAGTTTGGTGTGGCACAACCGAATATTAACCTGGATAAAACAAAAGGCACTATTAACGTGGAACTAGCCGGCGTGCAGGATAACCCTGAGCGTATCCGTAAATATTTACAGGCCACTGCTAATCTTGAATTCTGGGAAACCTACACGAACAATAACCCGGACTTAGCCGGCATCAAGAACATTGACCAGACCGTAAAAAATTACCTGAGTGGTGCAAAGGATACTGTAAAACTGGATTCTAACGGCAAAGCAATTGCAGATACTTCAAAAAATAAAACCCTTGCTGCCAAGGGAGCAAATGATGCCCCCTTTAGCAGTTTAATACAGGGTGCAGGAAGCCCCGGCTCTCCTGTTCTTGGCTACGTACTGGTTGCAGACACAGCTAAGTTTTCTTTGTACACAAATCTTGAATCAGTTAAAGCATTACTCCCCGCCAGCCTTAAATTTTTATACAGTGCCAAACCTGAAAAAACAAAAGATGGTAAAAGCATTTTAGAAATTTATCTCATTAAAAAACGAATTGGCACTGATTTGCCAAGAATGAGCGGTGAAGTAGTTACCAATGCCAATCAAAATTTTGACCGTAACAACAAAGCTGTTGTTGAAATGCAGATGAATGCCAAAGGCGACCGTGAATGGGAAGCTTTTACCGGCGATGCGTTTAAAGACAAATATGCGATTGCCATTGCACTTGATAACTATGTGTATTCAGCTCCTTTTGTAACTAAAGGCGCTATCTCCGGCGGTAATACTGAAATTTCAGGAAACTTCTCTGTTCAGGAAGCGCAGGATTTAGCCAGCATTCTTAAAACAGGTAAACTCCCCGCTCCTGCAAAAATTGTACAGGAACAGGTTGTGGGACCAACATTGGGCGCAGAAGCCATTAAAGGCGGCACTATGGCTTTTCTTATTTCATTTGCTGTTATCTTCATCCTGATGCTGGTGTATTACAACACTGCGGGATGGGTGGCCAATGTGGCGTTGATTTTAAACCTTTTGTTTACCATTGGTGTACTGAGTTCATTACAGGCAACATTAACAGCCGCTGGTATTGCAGGTTTGGTATTAACCATTGGTATGGCGGTTGATACCAACGTAATTATTTTTGAACGTATCAAAGAAGAATTAACCAAGGGCAAGAGTTACCAGTTGGCAGTGGAAGATGGTTACAAGCGCTCACTTGCTCCCGTACTGGATGCACACGTAACAACTTTGTTAACAGCCATCATTCTTTTCTACTTTGGCCTGGGTCCTGTACTTGGTTTTGCCACTACGCAAATCATCGGTATTCTTTTATCATTGTTCTGCGGAATTTTAGTTTCAAGACTGATTACTGATTTTTATACCAACAAGAAACGCCACTTTGAATATTTCACCGCCGTCAGCCGCCGCATCTTTAAACATGCAGCTTATAAATTTATTGAATACAGAAAGATTGCCTACGGTATCTCTATTGTTGTATTACTGCTGGGTATCGGTTCTGTTATCAATGGCTTTGATTATGGTGTGGAGTTTAAAGGAGGCCGCAGTTATACCGTTGCATTTGATAAGAAAGTGAACAATGACGAAGTACGGAATGAACTGCAAAAAGTGTTTAAAAATTATCCTGTTATTAAAACAGTGGGTACTGATAACCAACTGAACATTACAACAGATTATAAAATTGACGAGCCCGGTTTGCAGGTTGATTCGGTTGTGCAGGTTACGTTATACCAGGGTTTGAAAAACTTTTTACCCACCGGTACTTCCTATGAAATATTCAGCAGCAAATACAAACAGGCATCTCAAAAAGTATTGCCTACTATTTCTGATGACTTGAAGAAAGGCGCTTTGTGGGCCACGATTGTTTCATTGCTGGTGATTACAGCTTATATCTTCCTCCGCTTCCGTGACTGGAGATATTCTCTTGGTACTATTGTAGCCTTGCTGCACGACGTACTGGTAACACTTGCCGTGTTCTCTTTTGCAAAAGGTATTGTTCCTTTTCCGCTGGAAATTGATCAGCACTTTATTGCAGCCGTATTAACCGTTATTGGTTTCTCCATGAATGATACGGTAATTGTATTTGACCGTGTGCGTGAATACAGCCGCACCATGTTCGGGCAAAGCAAGACCACCATCATTAACAAAGCCATCAATGATACGCTGGCACGTACCATCATGACTTCATTAACCGTATTCTTAACGCTTCTTATCCTCTTCATCTTTGGGGGTGAAGTAACAAGAGGTTTTGCATTTGCGATGTTAATTGGTGTCGTCACCGGTACCTACTCATCTATTTTTGTGGCTGCTCCTATCCTGGTTGATTTTGCAAAAGACAAACCACTGGGCGAACCTGAAAAAGATAAAACCCTTGCCAAAGCAAGGCATTCCATCAGCTAGTATTGATTATGATAATTAAAGTAGGGGGCAAAGATATTAAACTTTGCCGCCCTCTCACACCACCGTATGTACTTGCGTGTACGGCG
>JAIEQM010000017.1 GCA_019747705.1 Chitinophagaceae bacterium
ATACCTTGCCTTTTGAACAAAGCACCTTGGGGCGGTTTGTACACCCCTGCTGTAAAGCGTGTACGGCAGGACCGCTGGCATCATTTATACAATTGCAAAAACAATCACTAATGCGATTGCTTTTCGTGACACACTCCGCCGAAACTAAAGCTGGGTTATGCACTGCTGCTGATTGATATTCCGTCAAGCCCCAATTGCTGCAATACTTTTGTTGCACGAATACCCTTCTTCGCTTCTGTCGTCCTACGGTATAGAAACAGTTTCGCTGTTGTAATACAGGCTGTTCAAATGTTGTGATTTAATTCTAAACTGGCTGCGTTTTTTTATTTTAGGTTTTGTAGAAACGTCTTCCATTTTAATACCTGGGTCATAGTAAATGTTACCAATTGCCATTTGCTTTAAGAAGAGTTGAAAGTCTGTGCCTGTCCCTAAAATTATATTGTTGCCGTATTTATATTTCCTGTCTTGTGTTGTGTCCGAAAGCGAAGGAACATAACAGGCTTGATTATGTTTCCTGTTCCAATGCAAAAGCATGGATGAAAAACTCCATGACGAAGCTTCATTATTTTTGATGTCAACTAATGCAATGCGTCCATTTGTATTTCTAATTTTTCCACTTGCTGTGTCAAAACCAATAAGCTGCATTTCAAGATTTGTCAATGGATGCCTAATACCTGTTTTGTGAATACCTCCAAAGTTCATTCTATTTTCTCTGCCTGTTCGGTCGGCATAACCGTATTGTTTGATAAATATTTCTGCACCTGCGGTTTTATAAATTCCATCAGTTGGTTCAGGTGTCATTAAAGTAATAACAGCAGAGTTAATTCTTGCAAAATTTGATACACCAAACTGCTTTACTTCCCAACCTAAATAATCGGGTTCTGAATATCCGTTTGGCGTAATCCCTAATTCTGCTTCTAACGTATAACCACCACAATTTGGCGATAGGCAAGGTAAAATATTCCTATCACCGTCAAGTCGTTTGGAAGTTATCCAACCCAATTCGTGAATACGATACAATTCTGCAAGTAATTTTTCTCTGTTGTTTACAGCTTGTGGCAGGTCAATAACTTTAAAAACTCCATGTTCTGATATTTGCTTTATGTTGTTAAACTCTTTTGCAATTTCAGAATCGGGTGCTGCGACATAGCCCAAAACAACTCCATTTTTTGCAACCGCAAAAAACAAAAGCCTGTCCGCAAGTCTTTGCGCCATTAATTCTGATGGTGGATTTTCACACTTTGCAAGAAAGCCTGAAAACCTTACTTCGGGATACTTTGGATAAAGTATGAGTTGTGAATTTGGTGCAGGATAGATATTGCCGTCATCGCTAATCCAACTAAAATTTATTGATGCTTTAAACCGTTCTTTATTCCAGTCGCCAGCTTCTTCTGCTTTAATTTCAGAAATTGGTAGAATGTTCAGAATTTCAAAACTGCCGCCAAAATAAACTTGGTTTTTTGAATTGTCGTTTGGGGAAAGTTTTTTGATGTAAATTTTATTGCAGCCATTATCAGCAAACAACGACTTTAGTTTTTTTAGGTTCATTGATTGCCAATATTTCTTTAATGATATTTTTACCGACTGCCTGAATTAACGGTGTTACAACCGAATTGCCAAACTGTTTGTATGCCTGGTTATCTGAAACTGGAATTAAGAAAGTATCAGGGAAACCTTGCAGCCTTGCACATTCTCTTGGTGTTAATCTTCGTGGGCATTTGCCTTCTTGTGGAATTAATATTTCAGCTCCATCTTTGTAATACCTTGCACTCATAGTTCTTGAAATTCCATTTAAGTCTGTTAGCCCAAACCCAAAACCATTGCCTTTTGCTTTATGTTTTTTAGCATACTCTTGTAAGTAATTCCAAAGATGGTCGGAAAGTGTATATTTTTTATCTACTTCTTTTTCCAAAATATTTTTGATTGCATATTTGGTTTCCCCCATTTTAGGGAATTGGAAAGTTTCTTTGCCTTTAAAAATTTGATTTCTAAAACCTACAATAATTATTCGTTCTCTGTGTTGTGGAACAAAGTGTTGTCCGTCTAACACTTTGAAATGAATTGAATAGCCTAACTCTTTAAGCGTTTCAGTTATTACCTTAAATGTTTTTCCTTTATCATGAGAAACAAGATTTTTTACATTCTCTAACATAAAAGCTGAAGGCTTTTTATGCTTTATTATTCTTGCTACATCAAAAAATAATGTCCCTTGTGTTTCGTCTAAAAAGCCGTGGGCCCTGCCCAAGGCATTTTTCTTTGAAACCCCTGCAATAGAAAATGGCTGGCAAGGAAAACCTCCAAGTAGAATATCGTGGTCTGGGATTTCTGTTTCTTTGATTTTGGTAATATCCCCAAATGGAACTTCGCCAAAGTTGGCTTCATAGGTTTTCTTTGAGTAAGCATCCCATTCGGAAGTGAACACACATTTACCCCCTAAGTTTTGAAATGCTAAACGAATCCCTCCAATCCCTGCAAACAAATCAATGAATTTAAATTTTGGATTTTCTGTTGGCGGAAATGGAATGTCCCACTTAATTGGCAAATAATATTGAAAGTCGGGTTCTTGTAAGATGTTCAATTCTTCGTGCAGGTCAGCCAAATAGCTTTCTGCTTTAGGTTTATAAAACTGGGAAACTCCATTTTTATGGTTTTGTAAATAATGTGTCAAGTTAGCCAAGTCGTTGTCAGTCGTCTTGTCCACTTCTATTTGAAGTTTCTTTTTTATGCTGCTATATTTTGCCATTGCTGTTTTTAAGTTGCTGTTCAATTGAAGATACGAAATTTGCTAAATTTTTTTGGATTTCCTTGCTCCAAAAACGTAATACTTTCCACCCTGTGTTAATAAGATGTTTATTCACGGATTCATCCCGCTTCATGTTTCCTTCAATTTTTGTCCACCAAAAAGTACGATTTGTCTTAATGCGGTGTTTTTCTGTATGCCAATCCTTGCCATGAAAGTATTCGCTGTCTATAAAAATTGCCACTTTATATTTCTTAAAAGTCAGGTCAGGTTTTCCAAAAACTGTCTTGTTGTTTTTTCTGTACCTGTGTCCACGATGCCAAAGTGCTTTTGCTAAAAGAATTTCATCTTTTGTGTCTTTGCTTTTGATGGCTTGCATGTTTTTCCGCCTTTGCTCTTTGGTCAAAACGTCCATGTAGCAAAGTTAGCAAAATGAAGATATGTTGTCTGTCAGTTGAATATTGATGATGTCGCTGGTAGGGTTTCGTACACCATTACTATTGAAGGTGATAATGATTTTCATTTGCTCATTGGCAATACACCGGTGTATGAAGCCGGGGTTACAAGAGTATTTAATGCCGAGATTCCGGGTGTGCCGCCCAATGGTACCACTGCAGAAAAAAATAAAATCAAACAACTGCGTGCCAAACTGCTGCAACAGTTTGGAGGCATACCGGTATGCGGACGCAATGGTTATTTACAGGAGCATACCAAAATACGAATCAGCGGTTCTTTGTTTTATGATACACAGCATAAATCCAACCCGGCCAAATGCAGGGATGTGGAAGGTGAATCAGCATGGGAAATACACCCGGTGCTGGATATTGAGAAAAAATAAACAGAGCTGTTCTTTTATTGATGCAATGCTATTATCAGTTCACTATTACCCCATTAGCATTTACAGGTTGTGATAAATCCCAGTTGCTTTTGCTGATGCAGTTTTTAAAACATTGTGTTCTGTAAACAGTTGCTCTCAGATTAGCCCTGGAGTTATTAGCCAGCCAGTTATGTCTTGCAGTTACATATTGCTGAATCCATATTTTTTCATCGCCCCCGTTTTTTGGAACCGGCTCTGTAAATTTTTCACGGAGCCAGGGTGGCACCGAGCCACTGTGGATATAACTGTCATAAATTACCAGCAGGCTCAGCGCTTCTGTAAATTTCATGGTGGTAAACCATCCAAAGGCAGGCTGATAATACAACTGATCAAAAAATACATCCTGTGTTTTTTGCATAACAGGGTCAGTATTGCCGGCATCTTTCAGCAGTTTTAATAATACTGTATCCGTAAACAGGCTGGGGCGTTTCCCGATTTTTGAAAGATAAGGTGTGAGCTGGGCAGCAAACAACCCGTTATTGTTTACGTATTGCTGCAGCAGTGCTTTTAAATTTCCAAATTCTGTTGTTTGGCTGCGGCCATACGTAATTTGCCGGATGGGTTTGCCATCTGATCCTTTAGGACCATCGGCCAGTAATGTTACAGAGCCGTATTTACCGGCCGTACTTCCTGTTTCAAATACATTTACGATTTGCAGGATTTTAGTTTTTTGAGCAACAGTGATGGGCATAGTGTTTTTTTAAAATGATTAAGAAAAAATAAAGGCTCTGCAGTGTGAATATGAGGAGACAATAAAAATCCAAAACAGTTTTTACAATGTCAATAGCGGAAACACTTTTTTTTAAAAAACTTGTTCAGGTTGGGTTTAAAGAAATAAAAACCACCCGCTTTGGAGTATTGCGGGTTTTAAAAGGTTCGTTTATATTATGACTTCAGTTTATAGCAATTCACAACATAAGGTTTACAAAGGCGGGAGTTACTTGTTTAATACCGTGCCCCTGAAGTTTTCTTTTTTAATAAATCCAACAAAACGGGAATCCAGCGAATTATGCCGGTTATCACCCATCACAAAAAAATAACCTTTCGGAATTTTTAAAGGTCCGAAGTTATCAATCGTCCATACAGAATCTTTTTTCATCCATTTGAATGCGCCCATTGATTGATTCATGTCTTTATAAATTATTTTTTGGAGTACCATTCCTTTTTTAGTGAGCGCTGTTGCTTCCTCAGTGGTTAAAAAAACTTCATACGTTTTTTCAGTGATTTGCCGTAAATAGGATTTTTTCTGCAGCTGATCAAAGTTGCCGGGAGCTGATAACAGTCTTTCATCAGCTATATAGTTCTGCAATAAATTTTTACCGGTATCAAAATTTTTCCGGTTGAGGTAAAGTACGGATTCTTTCATTTCAATAACATCACCTTCATCTGCCACCATCCTGTGCAAATGAGTTTCGCCCGGTACAGTATAAGGGTTTAACGAATCAACATATTCATTTTTATAGGCCACCGTATTGCCGGGTACCGGAGTTTTTAAATTCGAGGTAAAAATAATTTCACCCGCTTTAATTGCTGGCTCGCCGGAAGGTGCAGGTATACGATACATCTGCAAAGCGCCTGTAACACGGGCTACTACCCAGACCAAAACGAGTACGCCGCTGAAAATAATCAGCAGCAGCGGCCATTTGTTTTTCATCACATAAATTTTGATAAAAATAACTGCAAAAATACTTGGCATGTAAAAAAGAATTCCTACTTTTACTTAGTTGCATAAACAACTATATGCCAAACAACCAATTTAAGAAGGGTGAATTATACAGCTTTATGACAGGCAAGGCCAGCACGGCCATTGCCCGGCGTTTGCAAAAGAATATGAAGCAGTCAGGTATTGATATTACCGTGGAGCAATGGAGCGTGCTCTACCATTTATGGAAGAATGATGGATTGAGTCAGCAGGATTTATGCAATGCTACGTTCAGAGATAAACCCAGCATTACACGATTGGTTGATAACCTTGAAAAACTCAAATTAGTAAAACGTGTTGCCAGTAAAAGTGATAGAAGAATTAACCAGGTGTTTTTAACAGAAGCAGGAAAAGAACTGGATGATAAAACCATGAAGGTGGCCAATGATACATTGAATGAAGCATTGGTGGGTGTTACAAATGATAAAGTGGATATCGCAAAGGAAGTGCTGCAGGTGGTGTATGATAATTTGAAGTAGAGGGAAGCCCCCTCCGCCCCCCAAGGGGGAACTTCGCCGCACAGCCCTTGCTTATTGAAGAATAAGATTAATAGCGGAGATGATTATTTGTGAATAGGAGATGGTTTATCCCCTCCTTGGAGGGGTGGCAGAGTGTTAAACATAGTAAGAATTGAAAGGGGTGGGTGCTGAATAGAATTAAGGAAGTACAAGAGTGCGACGCAACAACAGCTTAATAGTAGCAAAAAGCTTAGTTCATATAAAAAATTAAACATCTTAAACTCAAACACGATGAGTACCGCAACACAAACACAAATTTTGAAAGGTGGCGAATGGTTAATTAAATCTAGCCTGCCGCAGGACACGTTTACTCCCGAAGATTTTAATGAGGAGCAACAAATGGTAAAAGAGATGTGCGCTTCATTCCTGGATACGGAAGTACTGCCCATTGTTGCACGCCTTGATAAAATGGAACCCGGCCTCATGCCTTCATTAATGGATAAAGCAGGCGAGCAGGGTTTGCTCGGCACTTCAGCGCCGGAAGAATATGGCGGGCTGGGAAAAGATTTTATCACTTCCACTTTGGTGAATGAAGCATTGGGCGGTGGTCATTCTTTTTCAGTAGCAGTAGCTGCACATACCGGCATTGGTACCTTGCCCATTTTGTATTTCGGTACGCCTGAACAAAAAGCAAAATACATTCCCAAGCTGGCAAGCGGTGAGTGGAAAGGCGCTTACGGACTAACGGAGCCCAACAGTGGCAGTGATGCATTGAGCGCCAAAACAACTGCCGTGCTGAGCGCTGATGGCAAGCATTATATTTTAAACGGACAGAAATGCTGGATCACCAACGGGGGTTTTGCAGATGTATATACCGTGTTCGCCAAAATTGATGGCAAAGAATTTACCGGCTTCATAGTAGAACGTGGAATGGAAGGTTTTACACAGGGGCCGGAAGAAGATAAGATGGGCATTAAAGGTTCATCAACTGTGCAATTGTATTTCCAGGATTGTAAAGTGCCGGCAGAAAATTTGCTGGGCGAAAAAGGAAAGGGTCATGTAATTGCATTTAATATTTTAAACATTGGCCGTTTAAAGCTGGCTGCTGCTGCATTGGGCGGAAGCAAACGCACTTTGAATGTAGCGTTGCAATATGCCATTACCCGTGAGCAGTTTAAACAGCCCATCATCAACTTTGGCGCTATACAGCACAAGCTGGCAGAGATTGCAATACGCATCTGGGTTTGTGAAAGTGCATTGTACCGCAGTGCCAAATGGATTGATAATAAAGAAGTGGAGCTCCTGGCAGGTGGTAAACCGTTTAATGAATCATTGCTGGGCGCTGCTGAAGAATATGCCATTGAGTGTGCGATGCTGAAGGTGGATGGAAGCGAAGTGCTGGACTATGCTGTTGATGAAGCAGTGCAGATACATGGCGGCAATGGTTTTAGTGCAGAGTATGAAGTATCAAGGGCCTACCGTGACAGCCGTATCAACCGCATCTATGAAGGCACTAATGAAATTAATCGTCTGCTCACTGTTGATATGGTGTTGAAGCGTGCCATGAAAGGAAGGCTGGATATTATGGGCGCTGCTATGGGTGTGCAGAAAGAACTCATGAGCATTCCTGATTTTGGCAGTGATGATGAAACGCCTTTTGCAAAAGAATATAAAGCTATTGCTAATTTCAAAAAAGCAATTATGCTGGTGGCAGGCGCTGCGGTTCAAAAATTAATGATGAAGATTGAGCAGGAGCAGGAGATACTGATGAATGTGGCAGATATGTCCATTCAAACTTTTAATGCAGAAAGCGCTTTGCTCCGTGCTGCTAAACTGGTGGAAGCAAAAGGTGAAGCATCTGCACAAAATGAACTGGATATGATGCGTACTTATTTATATGATACTGCAGACCATATCAACAAGTTTGGTAAAGATGCCATTAATGCGTTTGCTGATGGCGATGAACATAAGATGATGTTGCTGGGACTGAAACGTTTTACAAAAGTAGAACCGTTTAACAGCAAAGAGGCAAGAAGAAGAATTGTGGCGAAAATGCGGAATGATGGAAAGTATCCGCTGTAATAAATTAAAAGAAACAATAAAAATCCTTTGCATAATTTGCAGGGGATTTTTTATTGATACATTATGAGGATTTTATTTTTTCTTGCTGCACTGTTATTTTTTGTTTCAACTACTGCTCAACAGGTTTTTTTAAAACTTGTAAGCCCCAATAAAAATGAACAGAAGGTAACAGCATCCCGCCAGTTTATTACAGGTACTACCTGTAAAGAATGCACACTCACGGCAAATGATTCAGCAGTTAAGGTTTGGCCAACGGGGGCCTTTGCGGTACAACTGAATTTAAAAACCGGTGACAGCAGTATTAAATTAATCGCAACAGATGCAAAAGGATTCAAAAGCACTCAAACTGTTTTTTACAGCTATCAGGTTGCAGCAAAAGAAAAAGAAGTAACTACCAATACAGTTGAATACTGGCGCATAGAACCACAGGGTGATTTGCTTTTAAAACCGGGTGATATTTTAAAAATGACTTTAAAAACAGTACCCGGCTCTGTAGTTAAACTCGAAAATGGTTTTGAACTGAAAGAAGTGCCTGTAAAAGATTCAACCGGTGTAAAAGGAATTTACAAAGCGGAGTATGTGATAAAGAGCGGGGATGATTTACTGAATGGCAGTGCCCGTAAATTGAAAGCGGCAATTACAACGGCAGCAAATGATGTAATTGAAGCAACATCCCGTTACAGTTTTGGTTTAATGCCTGAACCAATAATGCTGCAAACAAAAGGGAAACTGCCGTATTTATTAATTGGTCTGGGCGAAGACCGGCTGGGCGGCACTAAGATGGGTTATCTGGATTCAATGGTTAAGCTAAAGGCTGTAAGCAAAGTGGCTGATAAATATTGTGTGCAACTGAGCAAGTACCGCACAGCTTATATTGAGGAGCAGCATGTGGATTTAGTAAACAACGGCAGCTTTACTCCTGCATCACTCACCAACAGTATGCGTGTGTGGGGCGACAGTTTGTATGATTATGTTTCATTGATTTTATATGAACGGTTGCCTTATCAATCTTTTCAGCAAATCAATCCTTCCACCATTATTGCAGATGTATTTGGTGCAACTGCCAATACCAACTGGATTACACAAATGCAAAGCGTAAAAGAAATTAAGAATGTAATCTGTGAGCAAACAGAAGATGAAGTATTGCGTATAAAAATTGAACTCAACCATCAGCAGCATTGGGGTCATAGTATTTATTATGCAGGAAACAACCTAATCATTCGTGTAAAACGTCAGCCAAAAAGTTTATTGCTGAAAGATTTGGTGATAGGTGTGGATGCAGGACATGGTGGTGATAACAAAGGAGCATTTGGTATTACCGGTATTATGGAAAAGGATATGACACTGCTCATTGCAAAAGAATTAAAAACTGTTTTAGAAGCAGAAGGCGCCACTGTGATAATTGACAGAACAAAAGACACTTCCTTTGACAATCATGACCGTTATACTTTCTTCAAAGAAAAAAATCCTGACCTCTTAATCAGTATTCATTTAAACTCAAGTGCTGATCCCATTCGTATCAAAGGTGTGAGTACCTATTACAAACACATTGGTTATCGTTCCTTCACTCAATCCATTTTAAAAGAAATGCTGGGCATGGGCCTTGGTGAGTTTGGCAATGTGGGCAATTTCAATTTCATCTTAAATGGATTTACGGAGTTTCCGAATGTATTGGTGGAAACCTTATTCATCAGTCATCCTGAAGATGAAACCAATGTGCTGAATGCGGAGTACAGAAAACAGATGGCGCTGAGAATTACACAGGGGATCAAAAACTGGTTACAAAAAATCGACTGAAATGAATTAATCAAGGTATCCTAATTACAATAATAAATATGTACAGAATACTCGTCGTTTTTTTTATACTTTCTTCAACTTCGTATGGTCAGGTAACGAAATTTAGTTTAAAAAGCGGACTTCGCCTTCGTGTAACGCCGATATATACTTCTGGTTATTCGCCAATAATAATAAATCCTGACCCTCCGGTTTTGATACAACAAGACCCACATCTATCCGGGTTGTCTGTTTTTACAGGTATCAATTATAAACTCAGCAATTCAGTTAATCTGTTCTACTTAATTTTTGTGAGATATGATCAATTTTATACAGATCAGACTACACTAAAGAAACAGTTTTTTTTAGATCATTCTATTGGCCTGAATAAGGCAGTACTTCAAAAAAAGAACACTCAAGTTACTGCTGGGTTATCGCTTACTTTTGCAAACAGGAATTCAGAATTTTCTTATCGCAGGCAGTTTACTGATGCCGCAGGAAATATTTCATACTCACTAAACACTTCAGATTTTAATTTTACAACAATTGATTTGCCAATTGAGTATAACCGGAAATCGTTTTTTGCAGGGTTAACAACTTCTTTTTCAATAAAGGAAAAATTTGCCGAGAGTAGCCCCTTTTTGCTGCTTTCACTACATGCAGGCTATAAATTTCCAATAAGAAAGAAAATTAAATCTCAATAACAAGTTGAATTTACCTGCCTCTCAGGGTGAAACTTCAGACCGATTAAAATTACCTGCTCCGCTTCCACCATTTCTCCACTTCCACCGCAATAAACACAACAGATGAAATACCGATAGCCAGCAACAATTCATCCCATGTTAATGGTTGTGTATTAAAAAATGTATTGAGTACAGGTACATAAATGGTGCACAACTGCAATACAAAAGTTAACAGTACAGCGCCCAGCAATAATTTATTGGTAAAGATGCCTTGCGTAAACAATGATTCACGCTCACTTCTGATGGCCAGCACATGCCACATTTGCGCAAAACACAACACAGTAAACACAATGGTTTGCCAATGAGCATTGCCGGTAGAAATTTCAAATGCCTGTGTACCCAGTGTGAGCAAACCAATTAAAAACCCAACCCAGAGAATATGATAACCCATACCACCGGAGAAAATACTTTCATCCGGTTTGCGTGGTGGGCGTTTCATAATTTGTTTTTCTTCAGGCTCTGCTGCTAAAGCTAATGCAGGAAAACCATCTGTTACCAAATTGATCCAGAGAATATGTATGGGCAATAATGGAATGGGCAAGCCAAGCAGCGGCGCCAGCATAATGCTCCATATCTCAGCGCTGTTACCCGTCATAATATATTTGATAAACTTGCGGATGTTATCAAAAATTCTTCTGCCCTCACGCACGGCTTTTACAATGGTGGCAAAATTATCATCCAGCAAAATCATGTGTGATGCTTCTTTGGAAACATCGGTACCTGTAATACCCATTGCCACTCCAATATTTGCTTTCTTCAAAGCAGGTGCATCATTCACGCCATCACCCGTCATGGATACAAATTGATTTTTCTTTTGCAAAGCTTTTACAATATCCAGTTTTTGTTCGGGGCTCACACGTGCATATACCCGTATGCGTTCCACTTCATCAGCAAATTCTTCATCACTCATTTTATTGAGTTCCACCCCTGTTACTATCAAATCATCTTTATGATGCAGGATGCCGATTTCTCTTGCAATTACTTCGGCGGTTACAGGATGATCGCCTGTAATCATTACCGGTTTAATGCCTGCTGTTTTGCATTCATCAATAGCGTTTTTTACTTCCGGCCTTGGCGGATCAATCATGGCGGCAAGCCCGGTAAATTGAAGCTCAACTTCAATTCTTTCTGCAAATAAGTCTTTTGGTAATTCATCGATCCACCTGATGCCATAAGCAATCACCCGCATTCCTTTTTTGGCAAATACAGTTGATTGTACTGTAATATCAGCAACATCTGTTCCTTCTTCACAACGTTGTAAAACAGATTCAACAGCGCCTTTTGTTACAACAAGAAATTGATTGTTATGTGTGTGAATGGTGGTCATGCATTTACGGTCGCTGTCAAATGGTATTTCATTCACACGGGGTAATTGTGCGACGAGTTGTTCTGCATTCAATCCCTGTTTCACTGCATATTCAACCAATGCAATTTCTGTAGGATCACCTGTTAAACCATCAGCAGTTTGTTTTACATCCTGGTTGAGCAGCATTACGTTGAGCAAATTATTATTGCTGTTGATAGGTGTGGCTGCATGAGATGGTTCCCACAATTCCATCACCGTCATTTTATTTTGCGTGAGTGTTCCTGTTTTATCAGTACAGATATAGGTTACACTTCCTAATGTTTCTACTGCGTGCAATCTCCTGGCAAGCGCATTGTTCATCACCAGTCTTTTTGCACCAAAAGCCAATGCAATGGTTATAACAGCGGGCAATGCTTCAGGAATGGCAGCAACAGCAAGTGACAAAGCAGTGAGCAACATTTTTAACCAATCTTCTCCACGTAAATAACCAACAAGAAACAGCAATCCGCACAACAACAAAATAAACACAGAAAGTTTTTTGCTGAAATCGGTCATGCGTACCTGTAAGGGTGTGGCGCTTTCTTTTTCCTGCAGCATCCTTGCAATTTGTCCCAGCTCTGTATTCATACCTGTGGCAACCACTACACCTTTGCCTCTGCCATAGGTTACATAGGTTCCTTTAAACGCAAGGTTCAAACGGTCGCCCACCGGCATATCTTCACCATGAAGATGATGAATAACTTTTTCAATGCTATGACTTTCACCGGTTAAACTGGCTTCATCAATTTTTAGTGAGTTGCTTTCAATCAAACGCAAATCAGCCGGTACTATATTACCAGCTTCCAGCAGCACTACATCGCCGGGTACTAACTGTGAAGCAGGAACAGCATTAAAATTGCTGTTGCGAATTACGTTTGCAAAAGGCGCCGCCATTTTCTTCAAACTTTCCATGGCTTTTTCAGCACGGTATTCCTGTATAAAACCGATGATGGCATTGAGCGCCACAATGGCAATGATGACGATGGTATCTTTTACATCGCCTATTAAACCTGAAATAAGCGCTGCTGCTACCAGCACAAGAATCATTACATCCATAAACTGGCGCAAAAACATCATGAGGGGAGATTTCTTTTTCGCTTCCTGGAGTTGATTAGGCCCATATTCCTGCAGCTTGTTTGCAGCCGTCATTTCATTCAAGCCTGATGCGGTGCTGCCTGTTAATCTGAAAACTTCAGCAGTGGGAAGCAAATGCCAGTTCATAAAGAATGTTTGATGAAAGATAAAAATAGAATGTGTTGAGCGTAAGGCAAAGAATGAACAATAGCTAATCGTATGATAACAGTCAGCTTAAAAATAAATGTTTCATTGTGGCCGTATAAGCTTATCTTTGCCCCGTTATTTTGAGTGATACAGTGTATCGTAAGTGAATCGTATTAATCTGCTACGCAAGTCCTGCTAATAGTTAGTCGTCTTTACCGCCTCGTATTTTCTCAGCATTATTAATTTGTTCAAACAAAAACACAATGAACATTTACGTTTCTAATTTAAGCTTCAACGTTACTGACGATGACTTAAAAGGATTTTTTGAAAGCTATGGTACTGTTACCAGCGCAAAAGTAATTACCGATAAATTCACCGGCAAGAGCCGTGGTTTCGGTTTTGTTGAAATGAGCGACGACGCAGCTGCTCAAACTGCCATCAAAGAATTAGATGGTGGAATGGTAGAAGGCCGTGCCATTAAAGTAACTGAAGCAAAACCACGTGAAGAACGCAGCAGCAGCAACAGTAACCGTTCATTCGGTAACAAAAGCTACAGCCGTTATTAATCTCAGGTGAACATCCTAAAGCTAAGCCATTTCGAAAGAGATGGCTTTTGTTATTTGCATGTAGTTTTAAAACCTCCGGGGTTTTGGAGAACGAATAACTACTTATAAAACACTGCATAAAAACCCGGAGGTTTTTGTAAGCCACTTATCTTTATCAAAAAAATCATGAGCGCTTTGATAAAAGAGTTTAACGACTACCGAACCCGCATGAATGAAGTGATCCTCAGCAAAGACAATCTGGTCATCAAACGCCTCTGGAACCTGGATACCAATACCTACGCTGAAGGCGCATTATCAACCCAAACCAAAGAAATGCTGGGGCTGGCGGCCAGCATGGTGCTGCGTTGTGATGATTGTATTAAATATCATCCCGGTAAATGCCATGAGCAGGGTATTACTACAGAGCAGATGTACGAAATATTTGCTGTAGCCAATATTGTGGGCGGCACTATTGTAATACCGCATACAAGAAGGGCAGCAGAATATTGGGAAGAGTTGATAAAACAGATTAACGATTAAAGAACAGGGACTGACGAATGCTGAACTAAAGCCGGTTCTTCTGAATTCAATATTCCCTGTTCAATATTCTTTATTCTTCTTGTTTCTTTTCTTAAATTTGAATACTTAATAAAGATTGCTATGGCTAACGTTTCAACTCCGCTACCCCCATTGACTGCCAAAGATTTTGCTACTGACCAGGAAGTTCGCTGGTGCCCCGGCTGTGGTGATTATTCCATTCTGGCGCAGGTTCAAAAAGTAATGCCCGGCATTGGTGTGCCCAGGGAAAATATTGTGATCATCAGCGGTATTGGCTGCAGCAGCCGCTTTCCGTATTACATGAATACCTACGGCATGCATTCCATTCACGGGCGTGCAACGGCCGTGGCCAGCGGATTGAAAGCAGCAAGACCCGAACTGAGTGTTTGGATTGTTACCGGCGACGGCGACAGTTTGAGTATTGGTGGTAACCATACCATTCATTTGCTCAGAAGAAACTTTGATGTAAATATTTTGTTGTTCAACAACCAGATTTATGGATTAACCAAAGGACAATATTCACCCACATCAGAAGAACATAAAGTAACAAAGTCAACTCCTTTTGGAAGTATTGATCACCCGTTTAATCCATTAGCTTTAGCAATGGGTGCCGATGCAACTTTTATTGCACGCAGCATGGACCGTGACCCCAAACATTTGCAAGAGATGCTCACACGTGCCAATGCACATAAAGGGGCTTCGTTTTTAGAAATCTATCAAAACTGTAACATCTTTAATGATGGTGCTTTTGAAGTGTTTACTGAAAAATCGTCCAAAGCAGAAGAAGGTTTGTTTTTGCAGCAGGGCCAGCCATTGGTGTTTGGCGCTTCGCAAAACAAAGGTGTAAAATTAGATGGGTTTAAGCCCGTTGTTGTGAGTTTAGATGAAGGACACAGTAAAGATGATTTATGGGTGCATGATGATAAAGATTTTTACAAGGCGCAAATACTGGTGCGTATGTTTGATAACCCTTTACGTGATGGTCACCTGCCACGGCCCTTTGGTGTGTTTTATGAAACCGAACGTGCCTGTTATGAAGATGTAATGAAAATGCAGATTGATGAAGTAATTGCCACAAAAGGCAAAGGCAATTTAGATAAGCTGCTGAGGGGAAATGAAGTTTGGGAAATACATTGATTGATTTTTTAGAATGATAATAATAAGGTAGTGCCGCCGTGTGGCGCCTTATTCTTTTTTGCACCAATTGCAAACACAACAGAGATGGGTTTCCATCCATTTCCCTAACTTTCCCTTCCCAAAATGTTTGCTATATGATTCGCAGTAAAATTGCCGGCATTGGTATGTATGTGCCTGAACACATTGTAACCAACAACGACCTCACCAAATACATGGATACCACTGATGAATGGATACAGGAACGAACCGGTATCCAGGAGCGCCGCTTTGCCCATCGCACCAAAGAAACGACTACAACGATGGGTGTGGAGGCCAGTAAGATTGCCATTGAACGTGCAGGTATCACCAATACTGATATTGACTTTATTGTATTTGCCACACTCAGCCCTGATTATTATTTCCCCGGTTGTGGCGTGTTGCTGCAGCGTGCCATGCAAATGAAAGAAGTGGGCGCCCTGGATGTACGCAATCAATGCAGTGGTTTTGTGTATGCATTAAGTGTGGCCGACCAGTTTATTAAAAGCGGTATGTATAAAAACATTTTAGTGGTGGGTGCGGAGAAGCATTCTTTCGGTTTGGATTTTACTACAAGAGGAAGAAATGTGAGTGTGATTTTTGGTGATGGTGCAGGCGCTGTGGTGCTGCAACCAACAGAAGATGAAAACCGTGGCATCTTAAGCACACATCTGCACAGTAATGGCGCCGATGCTGAAATACTTGCCATGTACAACCCCGGTACACATGCCAATTACTGGAAAGAAAATTTAGCCAGCTTTAATGATGGTGAAATGGCTGATATGTTTATGAGTTATGCCATGATTGATAATGCAGAACTCTTCCCGAATATGGATGGACCACAAGTGTTTAAAACAGCGGTGGTAAAATTTCCTGAAGTAATTATGGAAGCGTTAACGAAAAATAATTATTCGCCTGCTGATTTGAATTTATTAATTCCGCACCAGGCCAATTTGCGTATTGCACAGTTTGTGCAGCAACGATTAAAGCTGCGTGATGACCAGGTGTACAACAATATTCAGAAGTATGGCAATACAACGGCAGCATCTGTTCCTATTGCTTTATGTGAAGCGTATGAAATGGGCAACGTAAAAGAAGGTGATTTGATTTGCATGGCTGCGTTTGGAAGTGGTTTTACATGGGCCAGTGCGTTGCTGAAGTGGTAACACCCCGTCTGACCAATGTCATTAAGTTAAGCGTTCGTCATTTCGACGTAAGGAGAAATCTCCCAAACTCCAAGCTTAACAAATTTTATGAGACCTCTCCCTACGGTCGAGGTGACGCTTAACTTAATGACATTGCCCGTCTGACGGTTAAACAATAAACAAACTTTATAATGAAAAAGATTTTGATAAGCTGTGTTGTATTATTCATAACAACATCATTATCTGCCCAGCTCAAACAACACATCAATCCCGATGGAATAAACAAACCCAAAACCTATTCGCAGGTGGTGAAAGTAAATGGCGGCACTATGATTTTTACATCGGGTATTGTGGCCGATGATGCAAATGGCAACATCATGGGCAAAGGTGATTTGAAAGCACAGGTGAAACAGGCTTTTGAAAATTTAAAAATTGTATTGGCAGCAGCAGGCGCTGAGTTTAAAGATGTGGTGAAGATGACCTACTATGTAGTGAATTACAAACCCGAACAAATACCGATGATTCGTGAAGTGCGGGCTAATTATTTGCCAACTGAAAACCCGCCTGCAAGTACATTAGTTGGAGTGGCTGCCTTGTTTCATGCAGATGTGCTGATTGAGATTGAAGCGGTGGCGGTGGTGAAGAAACAAAAAAATACTCCTTAAAGTTTTAAACCAAAAGTCTAAAAAAATAAAATAAACAATGCTTGCATTTTTAATTTATACAATTTACTTTAGAGTTTCAGGGAAGCCGAAAACTGTATAGAGTAGGCAAAACACTAAAACATTCTTTATTATGAAGAAGCTAACAATTTTTATGGGCGCAATATCAATTATACTGCTCTCGTCATTTACCCCCCCAACTAATTTAAAGAATTCAGACCCGAAAGAAAACAATGCCTTATTCCTATTAAAAGTGCATGAGATTGCAAAGGCAATCAAAGAAAAACAACTAACCAATCAGGCAAATCTCGTTGTATCTGGAAATGCTCTTCCGGAAGACAAAAATTTATTCGCTCAAAATCTTGGATTTAAAGATTTTGAATCCTTTAAAAAGGAGATGTTTGCTTTTTACTCTGAATATAAAGACAGAGAAGTTAAGAGCTCTCAACCTTCGGCAAAAAAGACAATTGAACTTTGCGAGGGTGAAGCATATGCTCTTGGTTATAGCGCCTGTACTGGTTATTTTCTTTACCTTGTTTCTTTAAATCTTTCGCAAACTGATTTTATGCTTGCGTTATTAGGTTACACTACATGTTTAGCCAATGTATCTGTAGTTATAGCTGAATCTCTTTTGCCACCTTGCTAAACAAAATCTTATTAAATAGTAACCCCAGTTATTTACATATGACTGGGATTCTCTTAAATCTTTGTATGAAATATTTAATTATTCTTGCCTGCATAGCAGGGGTATTGTCATTTAATAGTGAAACGGATTTTATAGTGAGCTCTAATACTTACGACTCTATACCCACAACTAAGCGGAATAAGAAAAAAGCTGAAACTCCAATTTTCTCCGGCCTGCTAAAAAATTATTCAACCGTTATTCTATGCGAATGTGAAACTAAAAAAGATGAAACAATTGCTCTCATGCGCAAAGGGTTAGAAGCAAAAGGAATAAGGGTAATATCACAGGAAGAATATCAGCAACAACATAAAGAAGTTAGTGAACGTATTTTTAAACAAGCCTTTTCCGGTGGCAGTATGTCCTCGTCTGAAGAACTACAAGAAAAACTTAAAAATTATCCTTATAACATACAGGTTTTAATTTTATTTACTGAATTCAACAAATCAAATAATGATATTTTGACCTCACTTCAATGGCAAATTCGCTATGAACCCCCAAAAAATAATCCTATAAAAAGAAATTTACCGGACAGCTTGAGCTCTTTGAATACTTATAATCAGGCGATACAGATATTTTGTGATTCATTAACATTTTATGCAAGATAATTTATATGATTAGGTTAGTTTTTTCAATATTTATCTGGGTTACTTTATCGCATTTTTCATCTGCCCAAACTACAGTAGATTCTGTAAAAAATGCTTACAATACCCAAACGATATTACTCAACAACGGCATCCGTATTAACAATCAGTTGGTTGGAAAACCTGAGCTATCACAACTGATGAAACGATTTGAATATTCTGATAAATACTACCAGCAGTATCTGAAAGCCAGGAAACCTGCTGTGCTATTGCCCCTTATTAGTTTTGGGGCTATTATTGGCGGAGCCCTTGTGTCCAGGGAAAACAATACCGCCGGTATTATCATGATCAGCAGTTCAAGTATTTTTACAATTAGCGGCGCTTTTTTTGCAAGAAAAGCAAACAATAATCTTAACCTCGCCATCTGGCATTATAACAGGGATGTATTATTCTCTCCCAAATAAAAATTTGTATTCAAATTACCAATAGTTTTGCGGCGCCATGCGCCGCTTTATTTTTTTAATCAACCCACGTGCAGGTGTGCAAAAAGGCAAACCGCTCACTCAAATTATTGAAGAGCGCTGCCATGCAGCACAGCAATCTTTTGAAATTGTGCCCACCGTTGCAGATGGTAATTACAACTTCCTCATTGAAAAAATAAATGCTGAAAATATTACAGATGTAATTGTATGCGGGGGTGATGGCACTATCAGCGCTGTGGCATCAGCCATCCGTCATTTGAATATCAATATTGGAATTCTTCCCAGAGGCAGCGGTAATGGTTTGGCGCTGGCAGCAGGCATCAGCAGGGATCCTCAGAAAGCATTAGATATCATTTTTAAAGGCAATGCTTCCATGATAGATGCGTTTCTCATCAACAATCATTTCTCCTGCATGCTCAGCGGTTTGGGTTTTGATGCACAGGTGGCGCATGATTTTGACCGGGAACACAAACGGGGTTTCTGGAAATATGTAAAGCTCGTGGTGAAAAATATTTTTTCACTCAAAACATTTTCTTTTCATATTGAAAGCAATGAAAAGAGTTTGAAAACAAATGCTTACTTCATCAGTATTGCCAACAGTAACCAGTTTGGCAATCATTTCACCATTGCCCCGAGGGCCAGTTTAAATGACGGACTGCTGGATATTGTGGTGGTGGAAAAAACAAATTTCATGCTGCTGCCCTTTCGGGTGTTATGGCATATCCGTTTCGGAACATTTACCGGTAACAGTAAAAAAAGTTATGGCATCACCTATTTTCAAACACCTGCATTAACCATTCATAATTTATCGCCGGCGCCGCTGCATATTGATGGTGATGGTAAAGCAACAACACACCGGTTTGAAATAGAAGTCATTCCCAATGCATACCGTTTGCTGGTACCTTAAGGCACACGCTTCTGCAGTTTCATTAAACTCAGCAATGTTTTTGTATTGCGTTCTTTATAAACAGAAGCAGCAATATCTTTTTTCTCCCGTTCTGTTAAATGAAAACTTAAAGCAGCGCCTTTTTTGGCAGCAGCGGGCTCATAAATAAAACTGAAACGATACAGGAGTAAATTCTTCCGGGTATAACTGATCATGCTTTCCTGCATATAATCCTGCACTTTGTAAAAATTATACTGCAGGGTGGTAACAGGCTTGTATAAGACATCGCCGATGCCCGGCTCAGTAAAATCTTCTTCCCATTCGCCTTTCTTACGGTCACGTATCTGTATATATACCACGCCCGATGTGTTTTGTTTGATCCAGTCATCAAACACATCAATAAACCGCAGTGTAATTTCCTGCCCGTAATTATCACGCAAACCTGCATCCATTACATCCACAATGGGGCGTGAGGGCAGCCACACATTGGGCAGCACATATGGAAAAGTGGCATTCATTCTTAATGCGGTAAGCAAACGGATATTGTAAGGGTTCAGCTCTTTAAAAAAAGCGCCATAATCAATAGCGTCCGGCTCCGCAGTAACACCATGTACTGAATCTTTTTGTGCACGCATTAAATAACTTACGGGTTGTGAGCAGATCATCAGTTTTCTTCCATCCTGCGAAACAGTGGATGCAAATAAACCAATGGGTATGGATGCTGTTCGTTCTTCTTCTTCATAATCCATAATGCGCTGGTTTAAAATATTACCGGTGTTATAATTGAACTGCTGTTCAAATGCATAAGCCCTGTCTTTTACATAGCGGTAAGGCCCTACTGAAAATTTTTGTGCCGGCGCTACCAGGTCCCTTGTTACATAAGCAGAGAAAATAGGATTGAGTAAATCTTTGGCAATGTTTTTTTTGTACTCTGCATTCTGAAGATTGAGCAAACTGTCTTTTTGTTTTCTGCGGTAGAGCTCACGGTAATACGTTGCACCCAGCATACCTCCTGATGCGCCGGAATACAAAACAGTTTTTTTCATGAGTGTTCCGTTCAATGCACTGTCTAAATGGCTCAGCACATTCAATGTAAATGTGGAAGAGCGGTTGCCTCCACCGCTTACATTAATGATGTAGAGAAAAGGTTTGTCTTCTCCCTGTTTTTGTTTCCATTGGTTGAGTGTGGCAATCATCTGCAAACTGTCTTTTGTCATTTGCTCCGGTGCACATAATGCAAGCATAGATGCCAGGTTATAAGAGGGACGTTTGCTTCGGTCTTCATAATTCAGGCCAAAGGCTTTGTTACGGATATCAATATATTCATAGCGGAATAAAAAATTAAATACCAGTACCAGCAGCAGCGCAACAGGTATGCTCCAGGTATCTAACCAGTAAGCCAGTGCACCTGATGCTGCAATTAAAATAGAAAAGAAAACAAAAATGCTGGCAGCAGCCGGCAACTGCAGGGCCGGTGTATCAAGGAACAAACCATAAATTATTAAAAATAAAAAGGCCAAAAGAATGGACATTACCGCTGCAAAATTGTGCCGGTTAAAAATCAAATCCAGAAAGCCCTTGCTGTAATGTGATACATTCCTTGCTTTACGGATGGTAAAAAAACTGGTAAGGAAATAATCAACTTTGATGGTTGTTTCATGATGATGCACAGCAGGAACAGGTTTATAACGCTCCATAAACTGCTGCGGATTGGAAATAACAGGTCGTAGTGATCGCAGGATTACCTGTTCGGAGCCATAAAAATAAAAGAAGGAAAACAGGATGAATAAAATCAGCCCTGTTAAAAAGCCGGTTGCAATCCATAAAATATCACCCGTGGCCATCAGTTCTTTAAACTGATCAAACCGCACAAGCTGTACAAAATAGTTGATGAGAAAAATCAACGGTATCCCAAAATTATTCAAACAGTATTTTAAAAAGGGTTTGGAAGTGGTGGCTAAAAATTTAAAAAAATTGCTGAAGAGGATAAAGGTGGTAATGTTCCAGCTCATGATAAAAGCCCCGTAAGCCGCACCGGTAAAAAAAGCGCTTAAGAAATTTACTTTACCCAAATATTCAGGCGCCAGGAATAAAGAATCAGAGCCAAAGTGATTCATAAAACCGCCGCTGATGGCGCTGCCCAGCAAAAACCAGAACAGCAGCAGCAACTGGTATTTTCTGAAATGCAGAAATATCAATTGAACCGGAAATGAATGCCAGATGCCAAGCAGGTATTTCTTCATGAACAAAAGTTACGGATAAAGATGATGCAGTAATGGATTTCCTGTTTTTTGAGACCTTGTAAAAAAGAAAAAAGCTGCTTCGTTGGAAACAGCATTTGTCAATTCAGCAATCGCTGATTATTCATAAATCCTTTCAATCGCATCCCTGTATTTTTCCATAATCACTTTGCGTTTGAGTTTTAACGTGGGGGTTAGTTCACCTCCATCCACCGTCCATTCATGATCCGTGAGTTCAAATTTTTTCACCTGCTCCACATGGTTAAAAAGCTGGTTGTATTCTTCCACAATGTTTTTATACATCTCCAGTACCTTGGGGTGACGGATCAGATCATGTATGGTTCCAAAACTCAGGTTGTTTTGTTTGGCCCATTCTTTTAAATTATCAAAAGAAGGAACAATTAAAGCGCCTGCAAATTTCCGTTCGGCACCCACTACTATCATCTGCTCAATAAACTTGCTTTCCTTCATTTTATTTTCGATGGGTTGCGGCGCTACATATTTACCGCCGCTGGTTTTAAAGATTTCTTTTTTACGGTCCGTAATCTTTAAAAATTTATTGTTCACCATCATACCAATATCACCCGTATGGAAATAACCATCTTTATCAATTACCTCTGCTGTTAAATCAGGGCGTTTGTAATATCCCATCATTACATTATCCCCTTTGCAGCAAATTTCACCATCTTCAGCAATCTTTACATCCACCCCGCTAATAACAGTGCCTACAGTTCCAAACATGCGGTTGGCTTCATGAAAACGATTTACAGATATTACCGGTGATGTTTCTGTTAAGCCATATCCTTCCATAATCACCATCTTTCCGGCAGTAAATATTTTCAGCAGCCGAACCTGGCAGGCTGCAGCACCTGTAACAATCGCTTTTACTTTTCCTCCCAACCCCTCTTTCCATTTACTCAGAATTAATTTATTGGCAAGTGAAAGCTGAAGGTTGTACAACAGTCCCTGGTTCTTTCCCAGTTCAAAACGGCCGGCAACATCCACTGCCCAGAAGAATAGTTTTTTCTTGATACCCGTAAGCTCCTGCCCTTTGCCCATAATGCGTTCATACACTTTTTCCAGTAAACGGGGCACGGTTGTAAATACAGAAGGTTGTACTTCTTTTAAGTTATCGCCAATCTTATCTAAACTTTCAGCATAGTAAACAGATACACCATTAAAGAGATAGATGTAAGTAACCATGCGCTCAAAAATATGGTTGAGCGGTAAAAAACTTAACGCTTTATCATTACTGTTACAGAAATCAGTAAACACTTCTGTGCTGGCAATGACATTGCTTAAAATATTTTTATGACTGAGCATTACACCTTTGGGTGTGCCGGTGGTGCCGGATGTGTAAATGATGGTGACCATATCTTCATACCCCACTTTTGCTGCTGCTTCGCCCAGTTTTACAAAATCGTCCTGTACAGGTTTGTTCAAAATATCTTTCCAGTGGAGGGATGGTTGCAAATAATCAAATGTAAACACAGCATAAACAGTGGGTACTTTGCTGCGGATGCTCTGTACTTTTTCATACAGCTCTTTATCGCTTACAAAAACCAATTTCACAGCAGCATCATTTAATACAAACTCCAGTTCGTTAACTGAAAGTGTTGGATAAATAGGTACCAGTACAGCGCCTGCTTTTTGCACTGCCAGATCCAGCAGCAGCCATTCGGGTCTGTTATTGCTGATGATGGCAATTTTATCCCGCCGCTCCGCACTCATATCGTTTCCGCTGATGCCAAGGTGCAGCAAACCCGCTCCCAGTTTATCAACTGTTTCTTTCACTTCTTTGGTGCTGTACTTGCGCCAGATGCCGCCTTCTTCTTTGGCAGCAAACATATCATCCTTTGGAAAATCACGGAGCTGCACATCAATGCAGTCAAACAATCGTTTAGAGTTTCGCATAATCGGGCAATTGAAAGGTATTAACAGCCGCAGAGGATTTTTTGTTTGAAATACAAAGCGGATTTGTACAAGGAAGATAGGGATAAAAAAGTTTCAGGCAAAAGAACTGAACAGCGCCAAACAAAAAAAGGCAAAACCATTGATGCTTTGCCTTTTCTGCACTATTGAAAAAAAAATCAATTTGCTTTTTGATAGTACTGCCCGGCAGGCACTTTAAACAGTTTTGATTTTTGAAACTTACTGAACTCAGCATACTGTGCGGCGTTCATTTTGGTCCAGTTTTCATAAGCGGCCAGGTTGCCTGCTGCTTCAAATATCCATTGGTTGTAGGCATCAAACATACCTTCCTGCAGCAACTGGCGCTGGTGTTCAAACAAACGAAACGGAAACTTCACTCCATAATCTTTATACCAGTCCAGTATAAACCGTGTGCGGAGCATGGTTAAAGTTTCAGAAGTAATGCCGGCATTTACAACGGAGCTGCTTCGGTTCATCACTTCAGTAAACGCTTCAGAAAATTCCGTTTTGTTTTTTGAGGGTTTGGCTTTGGGGTCAATGGTAAAGAATTTTTTATAGGCATCCAGCAGCATGGATTTGATTTCGCCGGTGCGGCTGCTGTAACTTTCAATATTAATAAACATTTCGCCATACACCAATGCCCACACTTTATCGGTAGTTAAATAATAGTGCTTTGATGCATAATAATAATTGGCAGAATAGCCGGGATCATTTTTAATACCCGTTTCCCACTGATCAATACAACTGTAATCTTTTTCCAGCCACAGCAGTTCTCCATACTCTGCATAAAGGGCTCCTTCATTGGGATATTTTTTCAGCGCCTTTTTATACATCCTGTCAGCATCCTTTGCTTCAGCAAGTTGCTTGTAAATATTTCCTGCAATCTGGAACACCTGCACATCTGCATCTTCACGGTCAATCAATGGCTTTACCATTTCTCTTGCTTTGGCAAAATCTCTTTGATAGTAATAGGTAAGAGCCAGATCTTTTTGAATGGCAAAATTGGCGGGGTCTTTGGCCTTGGCTTTATTAAGTACCAGCACGGCATTGGCCCAGTCGCCACTGCGCATAAACTGTTTGCCCGTTTCATGCATTTGCACTGCATCAGGATCCTGCCCCAGCAATGCAATTGATAAAAACAAAACGAAACAAGTGAGACTCAGTTTTTTCATCAGTTACTTTTATTTATTCTGTTACAAAACAAATTCTTCAACATCTTCAAAAATAAATTAAATGGCTGGTTTTATTTACAACCATTGCAACATTGAGATATTATTATGATTTACTCTTCGTTGTAAATTAAGTGGGTGAGCAGGCCATCTCTCAGCTTGGGTTCAAACCAGGTGCTTTTGGGTGGCATTACATTTCCGCTGTCTGCAATATCAAACAATTGCTCCATGCTCACAGGATAAAGACTAAATGCAATTTTCATTTCACCACTATCCACTCTTTTTTGCAGTTCGCCCAGCCCACGGATACCGCCTACAAAATCAATGCGTTTATCTGTACGCTGATCTTTAATACCCAAATGCTGATCAAGAATAGTATTGCTTAATATACTTACATCCAAAATGCCAATCGGGTCATTTGTAAATGTTCCGTGTTTTGCATTGAGCTTATACCAGTTACCATCCAGGTACATTCCAAATTCATGGGGCTGAGTTGGTTTGTATGCACCGGCTCCCATCAATGTGCAATCAAAATCAGCCGCAATGCCTTTCAGTAATTCTTCTTTACTCAAACCGTTTAAATCTTTTACCACACGGTTGTAATCTAAAATTTTCAATTCACTTGCAGGAAACAGTGTGGTTAAAAAATACATGCTCTCTGCTGTTGCATCATCACCCAGCGCAGCTTTTACTTTGGCGGCAGAAGCAGCACGGTGGTGTCCGTCAGCAATATAGGTTTGAGGAACTTTCTTTTTAAAAATGGAGGAAATGGATTTGATGGTTTTATCATCATTAATAATCCAGACGCTGTGCTGAATGTCATCATCTGCCACAAAATCATAAATAGGGCTTTTCTCTTGTTTCCAGTTACTGATGAGTTCGTTCATTTCATCCACATCCCTGTACGCTAAAAACACATTACCGGTTTGCGCCCCCGTTGTTTTAATATGTTTGATGCGGTCGTTCTCTTTTTCAGGTCTTGTGAACTCATGTTTTTTGATAACATCTTTTTCATAATCCTTTACGGCGCTGCCGCACACCAAACCCGTTTGGCTGCGCCCGTTCATAATGAGCTGGTAGATATAGTAGCATGCTTTATTTTCACGGAACAACACATCCCTCTGTATAAATGCATGGAGGTTTTCTTTTGCTTTTTCATATACTTCATCAGCATATAAATTCACATCCTCGGGTAAATCAATTTCAGATTTGGTAATGTGCAGAAAAGAATAAGGATTGCCCTGCGCCTCTTCTTTTGCTTCTTTACTGCTGAGCACATCATAAGGACGTGCCGCCACCTGCCTGGCAAACTGTGCCTGTGGTCTCAGTGCTTTAAACGGAACAATTATAGCCATATGTTTTACGTACTAACCGCTGCAAAGAAAAGGATTTTTGCGGGGATGGGGCAAATATTCACCAATACAAAAAAATTGAAAGAATACAACTGTATCAATACTATGCTCCCTTTTTTGAAGCGAATTCCCTGATCACATCAATTGCATATTCCACACTGCTCATGGGTAATGCGTTATACAAACTCATTCTGAAGCCGCCCACACTGCGGTGGCCTTTTACTCCATACAAACCATGTTCTTTACACAATTGCAAAAATTCAGGTTCCGGTGCTGCATCTTTAAATGTGAACACCACATTCATTTTACTGCGGTCTTCTTTTGCAACAGGAAGATTGATAAAAGGAACAGTTTCCAAAAAAGAATATAATTTTTCTGCCTTGGCATTATTGATTTGTTCAACTGCCGCCACACCGCCCTGTGCTTTTAACCAGCGCAAGGTGAGCATGGCTACATATACTGCAAATACTGGAGGTGTGTTGATCATACTTTTTTCAGCAATATGATTTCTGTAATCCAGGATGGTGGGAATTTTACGTTCCGCCTTACCCAGGATATTCTTATTAACGATGACAAGATTAACACCAGCAGCCCCCATGTTTTTTTGTGCGCCGGCATAAATCAAATCAAATTTGTTGAAAGGCATTACACGGCTCAAAATATCACTGCTCATATCTGCCACCAGCGGCACACCACAATCATAAGGAAGATGGTGCCATTGTGTTCCTGCAATAGTTTCATTGGTGGTGATATGTAAATACGCCGCTGTTTTGGGAAATGATAATTGCCTGGGAATGGTGGTATAATTGGTTTGTTTAGCCGAGCCCGCAATTTCAACATGACCAAACAGCCTGGCTTCTTTAATGGCTTTATTACCCCAGGTGCCTGTTTCTGTATAAGCAGCCAGTCCGTTTTCATTGAGCAGGTTCATGGGTATTTGCATAAACTGTGTGGTGGCGCCTCCATGCATAAACAGCACTTCATGATCATCATCCAGTTGCATCAGTTCTTTTACCAGCATCCTCGCTTCATTGAGCACTTCTTCAAACATTGCTGTGCGGTGACCAATTTCCAGAATGGATAAACCACTGTTGTTGAAATTCAAAATCGCTTCACTTGCCTGCTGAAAAACTTCTTTGGGTAATATAGATGGGCCTGAGTTAAAATTATGCATCATCATGCTGCGAAATTAGCGGATTTGGGAGGAACGGATGTTAGGGGTGAACTTTGAAATCAGGTGATGTTATCTTATTGATTGCACTTTATAATTCAAACCATTTGATTTGTCTTCTGAAACGGAAGGTAATCACTCGTGCTCCCGCCCCACCACTTTTCCCTTTCTCCATGCATTATTCAGTTCTTCAAACTCTTTTACATCTTCAGCGCTCAATTCTTTATTGGTGAGATTTTTTAAATCGGGCTGGCCTGCATTTATCCAGGCAGTGTACCAAAAACCGGCAATGGCAAAAATACTTTGCCTCATCCTGCGTTCTACCATACCCTGTAATAAATTGTTATAGGCAACTGTAAAACCAGTGGAGTATTGACGTATGATTACGCCGTTCCTGTTTTCAAATGAATACTTGGCATCAGTTGGATACGTTTTGGTAAGTTCTCTTTCCAAACGTAAAACAGAATCAGAGGCGGCTCCGCTTTCCAAAACTCTTGCCCAAATAAATTCACCGGGTTTCTTTATATATTCGGCTCTGCCAATCCAGAAATCAAATTCTTTATCTGCCAGCAATTCAGGAATACGGCTTTCCCAAAAACCATGAATGCCATTTTGATTGGTATATTGTCCGTTGTGGTTATGGCTTGCATGCAACGGCACATGTGCATCAGCAATATAATGGCCAATTTCCGCACTCAGTTTTAAAATACGCACCTGGTTTTTTTCTTTAAATGCAAACGTTAAACGACCCAGCATGGTTTGCACCCACCAGGGAACAATACCATATGCATTAATAGTATCAGCCGTGAATTTAGCAATGGCGCTGTCATAACTGTGCGGCAGTTCAGGGTAAGGATATTTACCGTAATGATCAATATCAATATAATGCCGTGGGCCCTCTTCAGGAATGGCATAACGCCGCATATCCGGATCCACTGCATGATCACTCAGGAACTGGATGTTTTCTTTGTAAAACGAAAGCATCTCCGGCGGTAATAAAAACACGGCCAGGTAATTGATTTTCTTATGACCATAAAAACCCCAGCAAAAACATTTGTGCGCAGTGAGCAGCAAAGCAGATATCAGAAATAATTTTTTCATTGATGCTGATAAAATTAAGAACTGAATGTTATTGAAACATGAAATGATTGCCGGATTTACAATTTTATTCATCCACCTTGGTAACACCGCCGCTGATGGCAAACTTCATGGCCTCGCCCGGTGTAAGATGATTTTCCAGTGATTTGACACGGCTGGATGGAATCAAATAAACATTACCTGCAATAGAATAACTCATGGGCACGTACACGGCCACATAATCCTTCAATCCAAAATCTTCTGCATCGTCACTGGTTAAAAAAGCCACCCGCCACACATCATTATCATCAATATTAGCCAGTACCGGGCGGTTGAATTTTTTCTTTTCACCCGCAAAGGCTTCAAAAAAATCTTTTACTGTGCCATAAATAAATTTAATGCCCGGCGCTTTTTCCAGCCAGTGATTAAACAAATTAAAAATACGGCTCTGTATAAAAAAAGTGCTTAAATAACCAATGAGGATAATGGTGCTGATGATGATGATAAAACCCAAACCAAAATTCCGCACTTTTATTTTACCATCTTCCACAATTGTAAATATGGGGAGCAAATCATCAATACTGGTAACCACCCAGTAAATGGAATACACCGTAATGGCCAGCGGCGCTGTTACCAGCAACCCCTGTAAAAAATATTGAAATAGTTTTCTGTAATTGAAGGATTTAAACATGTTGCAAACGTTTTCTAAAATCAAAATTACTGTTTTACAAACGCATGTACGCATTTTAATTTTTTGTTACCACTGGCAAAAAAACAGGATGGAAACTTTGGCTACGTTATACGTTTCCTTAGTTTTGCACTTCGATTTTGTGAAATATGGAAACAAAAAGCAGAATAAAAGAAAAAGCACATGAGCTGTTTATGCGTTACGGCATCCGGTCTGTATCGATGGATGATATTGCCACACAGATGGGCATGAGCAAAAAAACCATTTACCAGTATTATGCTGATAAAGATGAGCTGGTAAATGCAGTAATGGATGATGAGGTGGAGCAAACCCATAAGGATTGTGATTTCTGCAAAAAGAACGCAAGAGATGCGGTTGATGAAATCTTTTTAACCATGGAGCAAATTCATGAACAGTTTTCGCAAATCAACCCCATTGTAATTTATGATATGGAGAAATTTCATCCTGTTGCTTTTGCAAAGTTCAGAAAAATGAAAGAAGAGTACCTGCAGCAGGTAGTGGCACAAAATATGAAACGTGGAATTAAAGAAGAACTCTACCGGGATGATTTAAATGTAGAAACGATGAGCCGTTACCGTGTAGAAACCATGATGGTTCCTTTTGCCATGGCTGCATCTGCACCCACAAAGTTTAACCTGGCATCAGTAACACAGGAAACCATGGAGCATTTTCTCTTTGGCCTTGCTACATTGAAAGGCTACAAACTCATTTTAAAATATAAAGAAGATCAACTTAAAAAGAAGAGCTATGACAAAACGAACAAAAAGTAAATGGTTAGTTGCATTACTACTGTTGTTCAGCACCACATCGCTAACTGCACAAACCGCATACAAGCTGAGTGTACAGGATGCTGTGAGCTTAGCATTAAAAAATGTAACTGAAGTAAAAAACCTGCGCATTGATTCCATGAAACAACTGGCGCAGAATCGTGAAATTGTTGCAGGTGCCTTACCACAAATTAGCGGTACTGCACAAGTAACGCATTATTTAACATTGCCGTTAATTCTTTTCCCAAGTGCCGGATCTACAGATATCTACCGTGTACTTAACCAGGAAGGTGTAAAAGATGGAAACGGACAGCTTATTCCGGCTAAACAGGAATTTGCTGTAAACAAATTCTCTTTTGTACAACCATGGAATGTAAGTGCCGGTGTGGGGCTGAATCAACTCTTATTTCAGCCTGATGTTTTTGTAGGTTTAATTGCACGCAAAACTTCAATGGAGTATGCCAAAGAAAACATTGCTGTTGCAGAAGATAAAACCCGTGAGCAGGTACAAAAAGCATACTACCAGGTATTGATTGCTGAAGAACAATTAAAAACACTGCAGCATACCCTGGAGCGTTTGCAAAAGCTGGTTGCCGACCAGGAACAATTGTTTAAAAATGGTTTTATTGAAAAATTGGATATTGATAAAACAAATGTTTCATTTAACAATACAAAGGCAACTGAAACACAACTTAAAAATATTATTGAGCTGGGTTATGCATCCTTAAAATTTACGCTGGGCCTTGCACAAAATGATCAGTTAGAACTTACTGATAAACTAACGCCTGAACTGGTGAAACAAAATGTACTGGATGAGGGAACGTTTGATTATAACAGCCGCAGTGAAATACGCCTGCTCAACAATGTGCAAAAGCTGCAACAACTTGATGTGAGAAGAAACAAACTGGCCTACCTGCCTACGCTCTCGTTTTTTTACCAGTTTCAGCAGCAGGGTATAGCCAATAAAAATTATTCCAGCTTATTGGGAAGTAACTGGTTTTGGTTTAATTCTAATTTAATTGGCTTAAACCTGAATGTTCCCATATTTGATTTTGGAGTGAAGAAAAATAAAATACAGCAGGCACGTTATACACTTGAAAAAACAAACAACATTGTTGACAACACCAAAAAAGCAATAGAGTTTGAAAAGACTGCTGCACAAATAAATCTGCGTAACGCCATCATTAATATGGATGCACAGCAAAAAAACCAGGAACTGGCAGAGCGTGTGTATAATACTACTAAAAAGAAATACGAGCAGGGTGTGGGCAGTAATTCAGAGGTATTACTTGCAGAAACTGAACTGCAGCGTGCGCAGGGCAATTACTTTGATGCCCTGTACCAGGCAGTAATTGCAAAAATTTCTTACTTAAAAGCAAGCGGTAAACTTCAATAATAAAATAACAACCAAATAAATAATTATGAAGAAGATAAATACAATCGCTCTTGTTGCAGGCATTGCCCTAATGATGGCAGCCTGTGGTGAAGGAGCAAAAGAAAAGAAAGGCAGCCTTGGTGATAAAAAAGCACAGGTTGAAAAATTAAAAAAAGAAATCGCCGGCAAAACTGCTGAACTGAAAAAGCTGGAAGAAGAAATTGCGTTGCTGGATACAACATCTGCACAACAAGGACGTTTAAAATTAGTAGCAACGGCTCCTGCAAGCATTCAGGATTTCAGCCACTATATTGATTTGCAGGGAACGGTTACTGCAGAAGATATTTCTTACATCGCACCAGCTAATGGACTGGGCGGGGTGGTAACTGCTCTTTATATTAAACAGGGGCAATACATTAAAAAAGGGCAATTGATTTTGAAGATGGATGATAAAGTCTTAAGAACAGAGGTTGATCGAATGCAAACACAATTAGCCTTTGCAAAAAATATTTACAACCGTCATAAAAATTTGTGGGAACAGAATATTGGAAGTGAGGTAGAATTGATTTCTGCAAAAAACAATGTTGATGGGCTGGAAAAACAATTAGCAACGTTAAATGAGCAGATTAAACTTTACACAGTTACCTCAAGTGTAAATGGTATTGCAGATATTGTTGAAATTAAAGTAGGCGAAGTGTTTACAGGCGCAGGTACAAAAGGCCCGCAAATTCAAATTGTAAACAACAGCACATTGAAAGTTAAAGCGAATGTGCCTGAAAATTATATGAGTCGTGTTCATACAGGCAGTGTTGTTGAAATTGGATTGCCTGATGCCGGTAAAACTTATACTTCAAAAATCAGTCTTGCCTCACAGTTGATTGACGCTAACAGCAGAACCTTTTCAGTGGAAGCTGCAATACCCGGCGGTGCTGTGCGGCCCAATACACTTGCAACTGTGCGTATTAAAGATTACAGCGCACCCAATGCGATTGTTATTCCTGTAAATCTTGTGCAAACAGATGAAAACGGAAAATATGTTTATACGGTTGAAAAAGACAGCAAGAACAGAAGTGTGGTGAAGAAGGTTCCGGTGCAGGTGGGAGAATCGTACAACAGTATGATTGAAATAAAAAGCGGCATACAGACAGGTATGCAATTAATTACTGCAGGTTATCAAAGTGTGTATGATAAACAGGTGGTGCAGGTAGATGCACCCGCTGCTCAGTAATGTATAATTGCGTAACTGCTTGTTACTATGCTGAAGTAATTCATTTGCTCAGCTATGATGAATAGAATTAAGAACGTACAAGTGTGCGACGTAACAGAAGATGAACAGAATTACAACAGATGACTATCAAAAACTAATTTATGCAATCAAGTTTTATTGAAGGTATCAGCAAAAAGTTTAAACAGTTTAAACCTACAAGCTGGAGTATTGACAACCGCACGGCAATTTATATTGTTACCATTATTGTAACGCTGTATGGTTTGTACAAGTTCAACACCATGCCCAAAGAGCAGTTTCCTGATATTGTAGTACCTACTATTTCAGTAAGCACGGTGTATGTGGGAAACTCACCTGCTGATATTGAAAATCTTGTAACACGTCCTATTGAAAAACAGGTAAAGAGTATCAGTGGTGCACGTGTGGTTAAAGTACAATCCACATCGCAACAGGATTTTTCACTCATCATTGTGGAGTTTGATACTGATGTAAAAACAGATTTGGCCAAACAAAAAGTAAAAGATGCAGTTGATAAAGCAAAAACAGATTTGCCGAATAATTTAACTGTGCAGCCGGATGTGCAGGAATTTGCATTTAGTGAGATGCCCATCATGTTTGTAAACATCAGCGGTGATTATGATGGTGTAAAACTGAAACAGTATGCTGATAAACTACAGGACCGTTTTGAAGATTTAAAAGAAATAACCCGTGCTGATATTGTGGGTGCGCCTGAACGTGAAATTCAAATTAACGCAGACGCTTACCGCATGGCTGCTGCAAGAGTTACATTTAGTGATATTGAATCCGCTGTGCAACGGGAGAACAACGACATCAGCGGTGGTTTGATTGAAAGTGGTGAAATGAAACGTACTGTTCGTGTGCGTGGACAGTTTAAAAGTGCTTTTGATCTGCAAAATATTATTGTAAAAAATGTAAGTGGTGCTCCGGTTTATTTAAGAGATATTGCTACTCTTAAAGACACAGTAAAGGAACTTGAAAGCTTTGCTCGGCTTGATGGTAAAAATGTAATTACACTCAACATTGTAAAACGAAGTGGTGAAAACCTTATTAATGCAGCTGATAAAATTAAAGCGGCTGTTGAGGAAATGAAGAGCAATGATGATTTGCCAAAAGATTTAAAAGTAACCATTACGGGCGATCAGAGCAAGCAAACCAAAACATCATTCAATGAACTGGTAAACACCATCATCATTGGTTTTGTACTCGTATTGCTTATCCTTATGTTTTTTATGGGTGTTACCAATGCCTTCTTTGTGGCATTAAGTGTACCGCTGAGTGTATTTGTGGCATTCTTATTCTTACCGGTGGCTGATGGAATTATTGGCTCTACTGTAACACTCAACTTTATTGTGTTGTTTGCATTGCTGTTTGGTTTAGGAATTATTGTGGATGATGCGATTGTGGTGATTGAAAACACACACCGTATTTATCATAACGGTAAAGTACCAATTATAAGAAGTGCAAAAGAGGCAGCAGGTGAAGTATTTATTCCTGTGCTTGCAGGTACAGCAACAACACTGGCTCCGTTCTTTCCATTACTTTTCTGGAAAGGCATCATTGGTAAGTTTATGATTTACTTACCTACCATGCTCATCTTAACACTGGCGGCATCATTAATCGTTGCCTTTATCATCAACCCCGTGTTTGCAGTGAGCTTTATGAAACCCGAAGGAAGAGCGTATGATGAACCCAAGAAAGCCATCTTCCGTAAACCATACTGGTGGGCGTTTTGGGGTATTGGTGCACTTATGCATGTGATGGGCAATCATGGTATGGGTAATTTACTTTTCTTCTTTGCGCTGATGGGTATTTTAAACCGTTATGTACTGCGTGATGCGATTTATTTTTTCCAGGAAAGAGTTTTGCCGGCCTTAATGCGTAGTTATGAAAAATTATTGAGCTGGATTTTAATTGGTACACGGCCTGTGTGGGCTTTTGCATCATTATTCTTACTCTTTATTATTGCGGCTGGTTTGTTGTTTACAAGTGTGAGCAGTGGCCGAACAAAAACAACCTTCTTCCCCAGTGGTGATCCCAACTTTATTTATGTGTATTTAAAAATGCCGGTGGGTACGGATGTAAATTATACTGATTCTGTAACACGTTCACTTGAAAAGAAAGTGTATGAAATACTGGGTAATGAAAAACCAGGTGCAAAAGGTTCTATTGTTGAAAGTGTAATTGCAAACGTAGCAGTGAGTGCCAATAACCCGATGGATAATAACAGAAGTACACAAAGTAATTTGGGGCGTATTCAAATTTCATTTGTTGAATTTGAAAAACGACATGGCAAATCTTCAGCTCCTTATTTAACTGCTATAAGAAAGAGTATTAAAAATATTCCCGGTGCATCTATTAGTGTAGAAATGGAAAATGGCGGGCCGCCCACTGAGCCTCCTGTAAATATTGAAGTGATTGGTGAAGATTTTGATGCCATTTCAAAAGTTGCCAACAACCTTTTCAATTATCTTGATACCAACCGTGTGGATGGTATTGAAAACCTGCAGTTGGATGTGGATTTGAATAACCCTGAAATATCCATTACTATTGACCGTGAACGTGCATTGGCTGAAGGTGTGAGCACAGGGCAGGTGGGAATGGAAATACGCACTGCATTATTTGGAAGTGAAGTAAGTAAACTGAAACAGGGTGATGATGAATACAAAATTCAATTGCGTTACAATGATTTGCAGCGCAACAACATTACTGATCTGATGAATATGAAAATTACGTTTCGTGATTTTAACACCGGTCAGATTAAGCAGGTGCCTGTTGGTTCCATTGCAAAGTATGATTACACCAGCACAAGCGGTGGTGTAAAACGTAAAAACTTTAAACGCACCATTCAATTACAATCAAACGTAGCCGATCCTACACAGGCGGCACCTATTAATGCAGCCTTAAAAGAAAAGATCAATGCATTTACTGCATCAACAAGATTGCCGGTGGGTGTAACCATCCGTCAAAGCGGACAGAGTGAGCAGGAAGCAGAAACATCACAGTTTCTTATAACAGCACTTGCCATTGCTGTATCACTTATCTTTTTAATTCTTGTATTGCAGTTTAACAGTTTGAGCAAACCGTTTATTGTAACAACAGAAATTTTCTTCAGCATCATTGGTGTCATGCTTGGTTATGTATTAACGGGTCAAACCATTGCCACCATCATGTTCCTTGTAGGTATTGTTGGTTTAGCAGGTATAGTAATTAAAAACGGTATCCTCTTAATTGAGTTTACTGATGAGTTGCGTGGGCGTGGTTACAAAACAAGAGAAGCGGTAATACAGGCCGGTAAAATCCGTATCATTCCTGTATTGTTAACAGCAGTGGCTACTATGCTGGGATTGTTACCCCTGGCAGTTGGTTTTAATATTGATTTCGGTTCATTGTTTCAGCATTTGAACCCAAAGATTTTCTTTGGTGGCGATAGTGTTGTGTTCTGGGGACCGCTTAGCTGGACGATTATTTATGGTTTGATCTTCGCCTTCTTCTTAACACTCATGATGGTGCCGAGTATGTACATTATTGCCGAGCGCTTGAAAAGACCAATGGCGAAATTCTATGGTACAAAATTCATTGCATTGTTTGGGTTCCTCGGTCCGTTCTTCTTCATCTTTGCAGGGTTTATGTATTTAGGCAGGGCTATACAGGGCAAAAAAGTATGGATGGGGCAGCAACGAAAAACAGTTGCCAAAGTATAACAGGTTTTACAGTTGGTTTTGGTTTAAAGAAGCTCCGCTGCAAAGCGGGGCTTTCTTTTTTGTTGCTGCTTGAAGGCAAAAGTGAATTTGACCCTCATAAAAAAGCGGATGATCGTTCACCCGCTTCACTTATTTTACTTTGATTGAATTACAATCCCGTAATCACTAAACCAATCGTTAACGGGCGTATCTGGCTGGGGCCCTGCCCTTCTTTTATAAAATCATTAATCTGGTATTGGGCAAAAACACCAATGTTACCATAACCAATTCTAAAGGTTGGTGCAAGCCTTGTTCCGTTAAAATGACGTTTATCTTTTTCCTTACGTGTAAATTGTACATTGCCTGCTGCGTCTCTTTCAAATCTTGTTTTATCTGTAGCGGTAAGCATGGTTCCCACTTTTACACCCAGTGCAATCTTCCAGCTTTTATTTGGTTGATCAGGTTTTGACATAAACCGGAGCTCAACAGGCGCTTCCAGGTAACCTGTTTGCAGTTTAATGCTTTTATAACGGATCGCTGTATCAACTCCCGTATTTTTAGTAAAGCGAAAAGCTGAAGAGTTGATAATATTCAGGTCCCTTTTGGCATTCTTGTCAAAGAACATATTATCTGTTCCAAAACCAACGCCAATACCCACACTAAAACGGGGATCAGTTTTAAATGGAAAATCAAATACAAAATAGGCATTGAAACTGCGGGCCAAACCTTTGGTGGCTATGGAATCAGGAGCTTGCAGCCACCGGAGTGAACCGAGTTGAAACATCAGATGATCTTTGGGGCGGTTGGCCATGCTCACTTTGCTCCGGTCTTTTTTCTTTTTAGCAGTACTGTCCTGGGCCCGGGTTATTGCAAATGCAAACATCAAACCCAGTAATAAAAAACTTTTCTTCATTGTTGTGTATTAGAGTTTTTTGCAATCCAATCTGTTTAAAAGACGGAAGCAGCAAATGTATTTCTAAAGCGGTTAACCAAAGGTTAAAGCTTATTTTCAAAAAAGCCCCGTTAGTGCGGAGCTTTGGTGGATCCTGCAGGATTTGAACCTGCGACCCTCTGATTATGAGTCAGATGCTCTAACCGGCTGAGCTAAGGATCCGGCCTTTTGAGGCGGGGGCAAAGATATAGAAATCCAACTTTCAGTTTTATATAATTTCTTTGTGTATGGCAAATATTAAAAACATCATTTTTGATTTGGGCGGGGTGCTGCTGGATATTGATTTCAGCCGTTCGGTAAACGCATTTGAACAACTGGGCATTCATGGTTTTGATAAGATGGTGAGCGCTGTTTACAGCAACCCCCTGTTTCTTTCATTGGAAACAGGGATGGATATCAAACATTTTTATAATGACTTCAGAAAACAAACCCAAACACTATTACCTGATGGGCAAATTGAACAGGCCTGGAATGCATTGCTCATTGGCTTTCGTAAAAAAAGTATTGAACGTTTACAGCAGCTCAACAGCAGTTACCAAACATTTTTGCTGAGTAATACCAATGAAATTCATGTGCAGAAATTTCAACAGATGTTTAATGAAGCATTTAACGGTGCACAGTTGGATGATTGTTTTGTAAAAGCTTATTACTCCAACCGAATGGGCATTCGCAAACCAAATGCAGAAGCATGGTTGCACGTGCTGAACACGCACTCTTTAAATGCACACGAAACGTTGTTTGTGGATGATGGCATTGCCAATATTGAAGCGGCCGGTAAACTGGGCATGCAAACCATTCATTTACTGCCGGGAATGAGGATTGAAGATTTGCAATTATGAACCACTTCAGTACCAGGTAACAAAAAAACCTGCAGCACGAACAAGCTGCAGCTATCCGCTATTGAATTACTTCACTTCTTCAAATTCAATATAATCACCACTCTTGGGTTTTGTATCCTCTTTGGTTGGTTGTTGCGGTTGTGTCTTATAGTTACGGGTATTCATCTGCTCCTGAAATTCTTTCATCCTGTTTTTCATTTCACCCGCAGCTTTACTCACAGGCAGTAAAAAATCAAATATGAAACGGTATAAAAAATAAATACCCAGTATAATTAAAATATAGCGTAACATGGTGCAAAGTTAGAACTTTGCCCGTTGGCTGATGTGAAGATTATGATAAAGGGCTGGCGGAGGCGCTGCTCATTCAAACAGTCCCCTTTCATCGGCTTCTGACAAAAAAGATTTTTATTTATACGCCCCCTTTCCATACATTTGCACCGGAAAAGAAACAGCAGAAGGGAACGGAATCGTTCCCTTCTTTATTTCACTTACATGAGTATTGAGAAAAAAACGGAGACCATCCGCAATTTGGCGGAGGAAATGATTACCGGTGAGCCTGGGCATTTTTTGGTGGATGTAAAGCTTAAACCCGGCAATAATATCCAGGTGCTGCTGGATGCTGATGCCGGTCTGCCCCTGAGCAAATGTGTGAGTTACAACCGCTCTTTGTACAAAACCATTGAAGAAGCAGGTTTATTCGCCCCCGGCGATTTTGCCCTGGAAGTATCATCACCGGGACTGGATGAACCGTTGAAGCTTCCCCGGCAGTATCGCAAAAACATTGGCCGTGCTGTAGAAATTATTTTGAAAGACGGGCGCAAATTCAGCGGCAAACTTTTATCAGCAGAGTCAGATATCCTCATTGAAGAAACCAAAGGCAAAGGCAAAAAGCAGGAAACAGTTCAGCATACTTTTTCAACCGATCAAATAAAAACAACAAAAATTCAAATTGTAATTTAAAACAAACCCTCACAGAGGGAAAAAGAAAAAACTGAGTTATGGCTAGTATCAACCTCATTGAAAGCTTCCAGGAATTTAAAGATGCGGAAAACATTGACCGCCCCACGATGATGAAAGTTCTGGAAGACGTGTTCAAAACATTGCTCCGCAAAAAATACGGAAGCGATGATAATTTTGATGTGATTGTAAACACAGAGAAAGGCGACCTTGAAATAATGCGCCGCCGCACCATTGTGGAAGACGGCCAGGTGGAAGACCCCCTTGCTCAAATTGCTTATGCCGATGCCGTAAAAATTGAACCTGATTATGAAGTGGGTGAAGAGTTGTATGAGGATGTGGACATTCACGATTTTGGCCGCCGTGCCATCCTTGCCGCCAAGCAAACACTGGCCAGCCGCATTAACGATTTAAAGAAAAACGTACTGGTTAAAAAATATAATGACCGTATTGGTGAAATCATCAGTGCAGAAGTGTACCAGGTGTGGAAGAAAGAAGTGCTGCTGCTGGATGAAGAAGGCAATGAATTGCTACTCCCAAAAAGTGAGCAGATTCCGCAGGATTATTTTAAGAAAGGTGAAAACATCCGAGCAGTAATTAAGAAGGTGGATATGAAAAATAATTCGCCTGTAATTATTCTTTCAAGAACCAGCCCTCTGTTTTTGGCCAAACTTCTTGAAATTGAAGTGCCTGAAATTTTTGATGGCCTCATCGTTATCAGGAAAATTGTTCGTGAACCGGGCGAAAGAGCCAAGGTGGCTGTTGAAAGTTATGATGACCGTATTGATCCCGTGGGCGCCTGTGTGGGTATGAAAGGAAGCCGTATTCATGGTATTGTTCGTGAACTCAAGAATGAAAATATTGATGTGATCAACTTTACCAACAACATCAACCTGTTAATTCAGCGTGCACTTACACCTGCAAAAATTACCAGCATGGATGTGGATACCGAAAAGAAACATGCTGAAGTTTACCTCAAGCCCGACCAGGTTTCCCTGGCTATTGGTAAGCGGGGTGTCAACATCAAACTGGCTTGTGAATTAACCGGTTTGGAAATTGATGTGTACCGTGATACCGAAGATGAACAAAATGAATTTGATATTGACCTGGATGAATTTGCAGATGAAATTGAACCATGGATCATTGATGAACTCAAGCGTGTGGGTTGTGATACAGCCCGCAGTGTGCTGGAGCTTACATCAGAAGAACTGGAACGCCGCACAGATCTTGAAAAAGAAACCATTACTGAAGTGCGCCGTGTGCTGAAGGAAGAATTTGAAAAAGAATAAGTTTTATCCGTATTGCTGTAAGAACAAACACAAACAAAAGATAATTTTAAAAGAACTGAATGAGTGACAGTAACACACCACGTTTAATGGCTGCCGCCAAGGAATTTAATATCGGTAAAGAAACCCTTATTGATTTTTTGGCCGGCAAAGGATTTAATAAAGATGATCTGAAGCCCGCCTCCAAGCTTACAGATGAGATGTACCGTGCCCTCCAGGCAGAGTTCTCATCAGATAAAGCAGCAAAGGCAAAAAGCGACCAGATTGAAATCCCCAAAGGAGGCCTGGCAGATAAAAAGAAAAAAGAGGAAGAAGAAGTTCTCTTTAAAAAAGAAGTAAAGAAAGCCGCTCCCAAAGAAGAACCCGCTCCCGTTATTGAAACACCTGCACCACCACCGGTGGTTGAAGCAAAAGAAGAAGAGGCTCCGGCTGAGGTGGAAATTGTGAAAGTTGAAGCTCCTGAAATTGAAGGGCCCAAAATTGTTACCAAGATTGATCTTGATAAAATTGATAACTCAACAAGGCCGAAGAAGGTTGAAAAGAAAAAAGAAGAAGTAAAAGAAACAAAGCCAAAAGAAACAAAAGAGCTTAAGCCGAAAGTTGAAGAGAAGCCTGTTGAAATTCCAGACGTTGAAGAACAGCAGGAAGATATTGTAATTGAAAATATTAAAGCCGAAGTACTGGAAGGCCCGAAAATTTTGGGTAAGATTGAATTACCGGTAAACCCTGATACAAGACCCAAACCTTCTGTTGATAAAGAAAAACGCAAACGCAAGCGTATCCCCATTGATAAAAAAGGAACCCCCGCTATAGAAGATGACCGTAACCGTCCGCAACGCCAGGATGGAAACCGTGGCGGTGGTAACAGAAGCGGGCAACAGGGTGGCGGCAACAGGGGTGGTCAGCAAAGTGGCGGTAACAGACCCGGTGCAAACCGTACTGGTAACAGAAGGGAAGATAAAGTAATTGATGAAAAAGAAATCCAGGAAAAGCTCCGGGAAACACAGGCCAAGCTGGCAGGTGCCGGCGGCCGTGGTAAGAGTTTAAAAGCCAAATACCGCAAGATCAAACGTGAAGAAGCATCTGATCATACCAGTGGTGAAGAAACAACCAATGTACTGCAGGTAACTGAATTTGTAAGCGCAAGCGAGCTGGCAAGTTTGATGGATGTGAGTGCAACTGAAGTAGTGGCCAAATGTTTTGGATTGGGGTTGATGGTATCCATCAACCAGCGGCTGGATGCAGAAGTAATTGAACTGGTGGCCGGTGAATTTGGCTATGAAGTGCAGTTTATTGATATGGAGAAGCAGGCAGAAATGGAAGAGGAAATTGAAGAAGATGATGAAGATGAATTGCAATCCCGTGCACCCATTGTTACCATCATGGGTCACGTAGATCATGGTAAAACTTCTTTGCTGGATTATATCAGAAGTGCTAATGTGGTTTCAGGTGAAGCGGGTGGTATTACACAGCATATTGGTGCGTATGAAGTAAAAACAGAGAGTGGTAAAAAGATTACGTTTCTTGACACACCGGGTCACGAAGCGTTTACCGCCATGCGTGCACGTGGCGCCAAGGTTACTGATATTGCAGTAATTGTTGTGGCGGCTGATGATGCGGTGATGCCTCAAACAAAAGAAGCCATCAGTCACGCACAGGCAGCAGGTGTGCCCATGATCTTTGCCGTAAACAAGATTGATAAAGATGGCGCCAATCCGCAAAAAATTTATGAGCAGCTTTCACAAATGAATATCCTGGTGGAAGAGTGGGGCGGTAAATTCCAGAGCCAGGAGCTCTCCGCCAAAAAAGGATTGAACATAGATAAGCTTCTTGAAAAAATATTGCTGGAAGCAGAGCTGCTGGATCTGAAAGCAAATCCTGACCGTGAAGCAAGTGGTTCTGTAATTGAAGCTTCGCTGGATAAGGGCCGTGGTTACGTAGCCACCATCCTTGTTCAAAACGGAACATTGCACCAGGGCGATTTGATTGTATCCGGTCAGCATTTCGGAAGAATCAAAGCCATGTTTAATGAACGCAACCAGCGTGTGGAAGAGGCAGGCCCATCCACCCCCGTTCAGATACTTGGTTTAAATGGTGCGCCGCAGGCAGGTGAAAAATTCAAGATGTATGAAGATGAAGCTGAAGCAAAAGAAATTGCTTACCGCCGTGCACAAATTCTGCGGGAACAGGGCATCAGAACCAAAAAGCATATCACGCTTGATGAAATTGGACGCCGCTTGGCATTGGGTAACTTTAAAGAACTCAACCTCATTATCAAAGGTGATGTGGATGGTTCAGTAGAAGCCTTAACCGATTCATTGCAGAAACTTTCCACGCCTGAAATTGCAGTGAATGTGGTACACCGTGCAGTAGGCGCTATTTCTGAGGCCGATGTTACACTGGCAAGTGCCTCTGATGCAATTTTGATTGGTTTTAACGTTCGCCCGTCTTCTCAGGCAGCAAGGCTGGCTGAAAATGAAGGGGTGCAAATCAAAAACTACTCCATCATCTATAACGCTATTGAAGAAGTGAAGAGTGCCATGGAAGGGTTACTGGAGCCGCAGATACAGGAGAAAGAAGTGGCTACTGTTGAAATACGTGAAGTGTACAAGTTTGATAAAGCTACCGTTGCCGGATGTTTTGTTACAGAAGGTAAGATTAAGCGTGATGCCAAGATCCGTCTCTTCCGTGATGGTGTACTTGTATATCCACGCCAGGAAGGCGCTTTTGCTGAGCTTGGAAGTTTGAAACGCTTTAAAGATGATGCAAAAGAAGTAATCAACAATATGGAGTGCGGTTTAACCATTAAGAACTTCAGCGATATCAATGTGGGTGATACCATTGTTGCATTTGAGCAGGAAGAAGTGAAACGCACGCTTTAACATCAATAAAAACATTCGTTAAATCAGGGATGGCGATGCTGAAAAAGCCGTCATCTCTTTTATTTTTGAACTTATGCAAACGAAACTCAAATGCTTTTTCACTGCAATCGTATTATTTACGGCTGCCATTGCAACAGCACAGCCAAAGAAAATTGTTGCAGATATGATTATAGGGCGTGTGGGCGACCGCATTGTTTTAAAATCAGATATTGACAACCAGATTGCAGATGCCAAACGCCAGGAAATGGATCTGCCGCCCGATGCACACTGCCATTTAATGCAGCAACTCATCATTAATAAAATGCTGGCTTTACAATCAGAAAAAGATTCATTACCGGTGAGTGATGATGAAGTGGATGCTGATATTGATAACCGTATCCGCTATTTTATTTCCCAGTACGGATCACGTGAAGCTATTGAGCAAATTACAGGTAAAACCATTTACCAGTTTCGTGAAGAAATGCGTGGCCCTATTAAAGAAGGCAAGCAGGCAGCAGCCATGCGCAATAAAATTGTGGAGAACATCAAAATTACACCTACAGAAGTAAAAGCCTATTATGATCGTATTCCCAAAGACAGTTTGCGCTTTTATGAAACAGAGCTGGAGCTGGGTGAAATTGTAATTTATCCCAAAGCGGGCCGTGAAATGGAAGAATATGCGCAGGATGAACTGAAAGAATACAAACGCATGGTGGAAGCAGGGGAAAAAAAATTTGAAACACTGGCTTCGCTTTACACTGATGACCCCGGCAGCAAGCAAACTGGTGGTATGTATGTGTTAAACCGCAGTGATAAACAATGGGACCCTTCGTTCTTTAACACTGCTATGAGTTTGAAAGAAGGACAGGTGTCCCGTGTAATTAAATCAAAATTTGGTTACCATATTATTCAGTGTGTAAGCCGTAATGGTGATGAAGTAACTGTGCGTCATATTTTAAAAGTACCCCGCATAACAGATGCGGATATTAATGCAGCTATTTTTAAACTGGATACGGTTCGTACAAAACTCGTTGCCGGCACACTCAAGTTTGGCGAAGCAGTAAGCAAGTATTCTGATGAAGATCAATCCAAATTTACCGGCGGCCGTAAAATGAGTGCAGAAGGATCTTCTATTGTAACCATTGATCAGCTGGAAAAAGATATTATTCCTTTACTGGATTCATTGAAAGTGGGCGACTATTCAAAACCTATTGCTTTTACTGATGAAAGAGGTAAAAAAGGGGTACGAATGATTTACCTTATTTCCAAAACAGCCCCTCACCGTGAAAATTTAAAAGATGATTACAGCAAAGTGGCGGCAAGGGCCCTGGAAGAAAAGAAAGAAAAGGAACTGGAAAAATGGTTTATGAAAAAAGCATCAACCTTTTTTGTGCAATTGAATGATGAATATAATGCCTGCCCCAGTATTAAAATGCTGCTTCTGCTGTAAACAAATAGTTAATTTAAACCCCGTTCTGAAAACGGCGGGGTTTAAATTTGGAAAATTATATGTACATACATACATTTGTGTTGTGAAATTAGAAGAAGCCATCAAAAGCGTGAATTTCAGAAATCAAACCCATAAAGCAGGGCTGAATATTTTATATACTGCCTGGTGGTTAAAAACAACTATGAGCCGGGAGCTTAAAAATTTCGGGCTCACTCATGAACAGTACAATGTGCTGCGTATCCTTAAAGGCAAGAACCCGGAAGAAATGTGTGTAAAAGATATTGCCGGCAGGATGATTGAAAAGAGTTCTAATGTGCCGAGAATTATTGACAGGCTGGTATTAAAAAAACTCGTGAAACGATCTACTGATCTGGAAGACAAACGCCATACGCTAATGAGTTTAACCCCGGCAGGAGTAAATATACTCGAACTGAGTACTGCCAAAATCAATAAACTGTTTGATGAGCTCATTCCGATGGATGATGCTTCGGCTTCAAAACTTAATACCCTTCTCGAAAAAGTGAGGGAAAAAGAACCATAATTTTTTTGAACAAATACATGTACATACATGTAATATAAAACAAAGGATATAGTATGAAAACCGTTTTACACAAAGCAGCAACAAGGGGCCACGCCAACCATGGATGGCTCAACAGTTACCACACATTCAGTTTTGCCGGTTACTATGATGCCAGCCGTGTACACTTTGGTGTATTACGTGTGCTTAATGATGATACCGTTGCACCGGGTATGGGCTTTGGCGCTCATCCGCATGATAATATGGAAATCATTTCCATACCATTAAGCGGCGATTTGAAACACCGTGACAGTATGGGCAATGAGACCATTATCAAACAAGGGGATATACAGGTAATGAGCGCCGGTACCGGAATTTCGCACAGTGAAATGAATGCCAACCGGGATAAGGAAGTAAAGTTTCTCCAAATATGGATTATCCCCAATCAAAAAAATGTGCAGCCACGTTATGATCAGATCAAAATGGATGAAAGTAAAATGAAAAACAATTTTTTGCAGGTGTTGAGCCCATCTAAAAATGATGAAGGTGTTTGGATTCACCAGGATGCCTGGTTCAGTATGGGGCAATTAGATAAAGATGCAACCGTTACCCATCAACTCAAAAATGCAAACAATGGCGTTTATGCGTTTTTACTTGAAGGCGCTGTATCCGTTAATGGTGAAGCCATTGAAAAAAGAGACGGACTTGCTATTACTGAAACCGGTGAATTAAAAGTAACAGCATCCGCAGATTCAAAACTGCTGTTAATGGAAGTTCCCGTGTAACCAATTATACAATCAAACCCAAACAATCAGATATGAAAATTCAATTTACCAGTGTATTAAAAGCAGCGCTTGCCAGCGGGGCAATAGCTGCAGTTCTAAATCTTATTTATTTATTTGCTTACAAAGCAGCAACAGGTATTAATGCCCCGGTAATAAATACCGGTTCTGTTACAGGCGCATCAATTGTTCCGTTATTGGTTGCCGGCGTTGTTTTCTTTTTCCTTGCAGGCAAACTAAAAAATGGGAAAACAATTTATACTGTAATGGCTATAGTGCTTGGTTTACTGAGCCTTGGCGGTTCATTCCAGTCACAATTACCGGATGGTTCAGCAGCGCCCGGCGGTTTTGCACTGCTCACAGCGCCTATGCATTTAATTGCAGCAGCGGCCGCAGCATTTGGTATTCCTTATTTCACCAATACATTTTCTAAATAGGGCTTGCTCAAAAACGCTAACTGCTTGTTATCTTTGATATTATACAACCAAAGCCAAGATCAGATGCAA
>JAIEQM010000020.1 GCA_019747705.1 Chitinophagaceae bacterium
CTTTGGATTAACAGTTCCCGTTAGATGGCCTGTTCAAGACTTTAACTTTAAAGAACAATGGCATGCATGGCGCACATAAAAAAGCGGGTTTCAATGAAACCCGCTTGCGTTTTTAAAATCTTTATCTACCTGCCATTATACCATCCAACAACTGCGCCAACAATTCCTGACATTACAACTGAACAAATAACATCCACTGAAATATAAGTTGTATCCCATAACGTTATTTGGGCATACAGGTAGAGATCAACTGAAAGAGAAAACAAAAGCCCTATTACAGCGCCGGCAATGAAACCCGGGCTTATGCCTTTTACTCCTCCTTTGTTTAAAACATAGGAAACTAATAAACCAAAAGTAAGGTTCCCTGCAATGAGCGCCCACCAAACCATATTTTCCATAGGCCGCATTACACCAGCAGGCGCTGTGGTATGAGCGCCAAAGAAGTTCATAAGCAGCAACCCGTAAACTAAATAACCAAGGACGAAGTTTATTACGCCCCCGATAAGTCCACCAATAAGAAATTTACCTGTGTTCATAATAATTGGTTTTGGGTTTAAAAATAAAATAACTGACTAATGTAGAAAGATTGTTTGCCAAATACAAGAGGTAACACTAAATGTGCAAAAAAAAGGGGGCGGCTTTGCCCACCCCTTTTACAATTCTTTTTCAAAATTACTTCAACGCCCATTCAAAAAACGCATCCACATCTTTTTTAAACTGAATCATATCGGGCATATTGATATAATACATGTGGCCGCTGTTGTAGAAATAATGTTTGATATTCTTCCTTGCCTCCGGGCGGAGAAACATATGTTCAATATCGTATTGTGCTGTAAAGAACGGAGTGGCAAAATCATAATACCCGCTGCCCACATACACTTTTAACGCAGGGTTTTTCGTCATTGCATCCCGTAAGCTTTCTGCCACATTCAGATATTGATTCTGCACATTATTATAGTTCCAGGGATATACATTGCCAAAAATATTATAAGGTTTCTCTTCTTTAAAATTCAAATCATTCAGAAAATAATCATTGATGGCGCTGGTGAATGGTCCGTCAATATTGGTGAAGGATGGATCAAAACTTACAAATTCACCTGCATTATCCAGGTCTGTTCCGGTAAAGCGTGCATCCAATCTTCCAATCGTTAAACCATCTTTCCTGCGCAGCTCTTTATAAAAACGGTTTTCTTCCACCCGCAAATTTGCATTCAGGCAATATTCTTTACTTAATCCTGTATAATAACTCATCTTCTCTGCTATCTTTTCTTTTTCAGCAGCCGTTAACCAGTCGCCTTTTAATAAAGCAGTTGCATACTCACCCAATGCAAAGGTTTTACTTTCGCTCATGGCTTTTACAAAATCATTTTGTAATTCAGGGCTCAGCTTTTTATGATACCATGCAGCTGCCGTGTAAGAAGGAATGTATAAAGCACGGGGCAAATCATTGCCCACATAATAATCATTGGTGCCAAAATTGAGCACGGGAGATATTAAGAAAATACCATTGATATAAATGCGGTAGCTGTCAGTTAGAAATTTGCTCAGCCCTGCAGCCCTTGTAGTGCCATAACTTTCTCCGGCCAAAAACTTTGCAGAACCCCAGCGTTCATACTTCGATAAAAAATAACGGATAAATGAACCCACACTTTGCACATCTTCCACATAGCCATGAAACTGTTTGGGGCTTTCACCACTTGCTGCACGGCTGAAACCGGTGGAAACAGGGTCAATAAACACCAGGTCTGTTTTATCCAGCCAACTGTATTCATTATTGATGTATTTATAAGGTGGCGCTGTTGCTGTACCATCATCTTTCAATAAAACACGTTTGGGCCCCAATGCACCCATATGCAGCCATACGGATGAAGACCCCGGTCCGCCATTGAATGTAAACGTGATGGGTCTGCCGGCAGCAGCTTCGCCTTTCTTTTTATAATAGGTAAAGAACACTTTGGCAATAAGCTTACCGGTATCATTCTTTAAATCAAGGTAGCCGGTATGGGCTGTGTATTCTAAAACTTTCGTTCCGTAAGTAACTGTACCGTTACTTACCGTTGCTTGTACGCCCGCAGGAATGTAATCCTTTGGCTCTGTTGTTTTGATTTGGGCTGAAATTGTTAAACAAAGAAGGCAACAAACTGATAACATTGCAGATCTCATAATAAGATTAGTTTTGGCTTTGAAAGATAGAATATTTTATCTGTTTTAAGAGTCCCTTTAAAACTTACATTTATGCAAACCGCAAAAGCCTATATACCAGACCGTGCATCTATCCTTGATGCAATCTGCTACATCCTTATTTTAGTGCTGATTATTTTGTCCTGATTGTTTTTTTATGGCTGATATTCTATAACTTTCACTACTCTATTTTCTCACTTTTAAATTGAAAGTTATGCCTATCGTAAAAGTTATTGAAGTAATTGCTTCATCAGAAAAAGGAATTGATGATGCCATTCATAATGCAGTGGCCGAAGCTTCTAAAACCGTACGGAATATTGATTCTGTGTATGTGCAGGATATAAAAGCACATGTAAAAGACGGGAAGGTTACCACCTTTGGATGTGTATGCAAAATATCATTCAGGATTGATTGATAAAAAAATCAGTGACCCAACGGGCAATGTCATTAAGTTAAGTGTTTCGTCATGCCGGGGAACAGCTTGTCCCGTTTTTACGGGAAGACATCTCATAAAATTTGTACAGCAAGAAATTTAGGAGACCTCTCCCTGCGGTCGAGGTGACGTTTAGCTTAATGACATTGCCCAACGAGGTTGGGCAAAAGCCACAGTTAAAAAGAACTGTGGCTTTTGCTATTCGCATACATCCTTAAAAAAGCTCTTTCAAATTAAAAAAACCACAAAGAACAAATACATCGCTCAAAGTCAAAGTTTCTTAGGAAGCCCGGTTGCTCTGAGCTCTGAGTTCTGTAATGTTCAATGTGGTTTAAGATTTTGCCAAAGCCCCTGACGCTTTGTTTCATTCTTACGCTACTATTTCCTCCCTGTCAGTCTTCGCATATTCATCTATAAGCTTGCGCTGTAGCTCAAACGGCATGGCAGCGTATTCTAAAAACGAACTTTTGAATTTGGCCTGACCTTTGGTTATGGAACGGAGTGATGACGAGAATCCATCCATCTCTGCCAATGGCACACGGCTGATGACTTTTTGAAACTGCCCTTCACTGTCAATTCCTTCCACAATAGCCCGGCGGCTTTGCAGATCGCCCATTACTGCACCGGTTAAATCATCAGGGCATAATACTTCCACATGATAAATGGGTTCCAGTATCTGGGGATCAGCCTGCTGAAATGCCTGGCGAAACGCCTGCAATCCGGCAATCTTGAAACTGATATCATTACTGTCAACCGGGTGCATCTTTCCATCATACACACATACACGCACATCACGCACATAAGAACCCGTGAGCGGGCCCACATGCATTTTTTCCATCACACCTTTTAATATGGAAGGAAGAAATCTTGCATCAATAGCGCCTCCTACAATACAATTATAAAATACCAGTTTACCGCCCCAATCAAGATTGTGTACATCACGTGCACGAACAGAAATATCTGTTGGCTCCGGCATGCCTTCATACCAGGGTTCAATTCGCATATACACTTCTCCAAACTGCCCGGCGCCCCCGCTTTGCTTTTTATGACGGTAACTGGAATCGGCCACTTTGCGTATGGTTTCCCGGTATGGTATCCTTGGCTTAATGAATTTTACTTCCAGTTTATGATTGTGTTCAATTTTCCATTTGGCAACAGCCAAATGCATGTCGCCCTGGCAATGAATTAAGGTTTGTTTTAACTCCTGCGATACTTCCACAATCAATGTAGGGTCTTCTTCACGCAACTGGTGCAATGCCAGTGAAAGTTTTTCTTCTTCTCCTTTTTTTGCCGGTTCAATAGCCACCGTCATATTGGGTGGTGGAAATTCAATGGAAGGTAAATCGTAGTTTTTGCCACGTATATGCAAAGTGTTATTCGTATGCGTGTTCTTTAATTTCAACGTAGCGCCAATATCGCCTGCCACCAGTTCATTTACGGCAGTGCGTTTATTTCCTTCCACCATAAACAACTGGTTTATTTTTTCTGACACACCGGTTGTTTCATTTTCCAGTTCCATTCCGCTTTTGACGGTGCCGCTGTACACTTTAAAAAATGAAAGTTCACCCACATGCGGTTCGCTCACTGTTTTATAAATAAAAATACAGGCGGGGCCGCCTGCATCACATGTTAACGTATCGCCTGCTTTTGTTATCTGAGCAGGCATTTCATTGGCGCTGGGGCACACATTATCAATAAAACCCATCAGGCGGCCGCTGCCCATGTTCCGTTCTGCACTCAAACAAAATAAAGGAAACAGATCATGATGAATCATGGCTTTCTTCATTCCTTCTTTCATTTCATCTTCATCCAGTTCGCCTTTATCAAAATATTTTTCCATAAGGGTCTCATCATTACTTGCAACAGCTTCCACAAGTTCTTTATGTAATTCTTCGGCCCTTGCTTTTTCATCATCCGGTATCGGGAGTTTTTCAGGTTTACCACCGCCATCGGTAAACTTATACATCGTCATACGCAGCACATCAATGATTTCATGAAAGCCTGCACCTGTTTGCCTTGGGTATTGCACCACCGCCACTTTGCTTCCAAAATGATTTTTCGCTTCAGCAACCGTCTTATCAAAATCAGCATTATCATCATCCAGCTTATTTACGGCAAATATCATTGGTGTTTTAAACTGCTCCGTATAGTCCCAGATAATATCAGTACCCACTTCCACTCCCATTACAGCGTTGAGCAGCATCACACCGGTATCTGCAACACGGAGTGCTGAAATGACTTCGCCCACAAAATCATCGTAACCCGGTGTATCAATGATGTTGATTTTATAACCCCGCCATTTGGTATGGAGCAATTTGGAGAAAATGGAGTTGCCACGCTCCTGTTCCAGTTCATGATAATCGGCAACTGTATTTTTTTCGAGGATGGAACCTTTGCGGTTGATGATGCCTGCTTCAAAAAGCATGCATTCCGCTAAGGATGTCTTGCCGGAGCCGGCATGGCCCAGCAAGACAATGTTTTTTACATGTGAAGTATCAAACTCTGCCATAGCAATTCGTTTTTAGTTATGAGAATAGAGAACCTGTTCTGCAAGCAGAACCGGTTAATTATTTACGGGTTCAAAGAGTACGTTAATGGAGTTAGTAATGGGAAAAGAAAAGGCGGTTTACGGTCGGGCAGAAAAATTGCGAAAGTCCTGTCTTAGTTCTGTAATTGTTTGTTCTAAGTCACTGTACTGCTGGTGTAATTGTTCGTGTTCAGAAAAAATTTCGCTGGAAAGATGGTTTTCGCTTAAGCCTGCTTCCAGTTGCATTTTACGGTCGTGTGTTTTGATGGCTTGCTTGAGATCATGAATGTTGATCTGCTGAATGTAAAACTGGTTGTGATAGTGTTCCACTTCGGTGAGCAACTCTTTGTCGTTTTGATTACGGGCCATTTCTGTAAGCTGGTCTCTTAACTGGCCCAGTTCATTACGGTAGGAACGCAAATTTTCTCTCCATGAATTGCATTCCCTGTTAAGCTGTGTTGTGTCTGTAGTAACCATTGGAATAAAATTTAAATGAATAAATATGGTTGACCTCAAAGAGCTACTGTAAGTTAATCACTTTTTTGATATTACCTGCCTGATTTTTACACAATTTGTATCCTGTAAACACGTTATTGCAGGTTTAGGCAATATCACCGGTGAGTAGTATCTTAGCGCCGCCAGAACGATATCTTTAATTTTTGAAGAACTTGAAAAACAATGACCACAGAATGAAACTATCAGCAACCCTAACTGCAGCCGTATTATTACTGTTCAGCACTGCCTTCAGCCAAACAAAACCGGTAAAGAAGCCTGCACTTATATCGTTCAACATCAATTTCTCAGATTATAATTTGCCCCGTACCATCCAGGATTCAGGAACCAGCAAAGCATTTCAGGGAAAGGATTGGTACAGCCCCGGTAAAAAATCATTTGGTGTGGGTGTAAGCTGGATCAAACCATTAACTAAGAAGATTGACTTCAGCGCCAACCTCAGCGGTACTTTTTCCAACTTTCCTGCTTTGTTTGTAAAAGGTGATTCCATTGGCCAGGCAGGTTTTACGCCACAACTGGATGCATTACTTCATTTGAATATGTTTCAACCTGCTGTTCGTGTAAATCCATTTCTAACTGCCGGTGTTGGCGCCGGAAAATTTGGCAACCAGTTTGCTGCTTATGCGCCCCTGGGCGCAGGGTTGAAATTTAAGTTTCATGAAGGCGCCTTCTTAATCATGCAAACACAGTGGCGTAAAAAATTAATGGATGGTATTACCAATGATTATTTGTTTTACCAAATTGGTTTTACACAAACAACCGGCAAAAAGAAAAAAGATGTGGAGGTTAAATCAGAACCCGTTACTCCCATTCCTGCAGATAAAGATGGCGATGGCGTTGAAGACGGCAACGATGAATGTCCTGATGTAAAAGGAACAGTAAAGGGTTGCCCGGACAGTGATGGCGATGGTGTGGCAGATAAAGATGATAAATGCCCCAATGAAAAAGGAACAATAAATGGCTGCCCCGACAGTGATGGCGATGGCATACCGGATAAAGATGATAAGTGTAAAGATGCAGCAGGCTTGTCCCGTTATGGTGGCTGCCCCATTCCTGATACAGATGGTGATGGTATTAATGATGAAGATGATAAATGCCCCAATGAAAAAGGAACTAATAACGGTTGTCCTGAAATAAAGCAGGAAGTAAAACCCAAAGCTGACTATCCTGCAAAAACAATTTATTTCAATTTTGCAAGTGATGAATTATTGAAAGCTTCACTCAAAACACTGGATGAAGTGGCGGCAGTATTGAAAGAACAAGCTGACTTAAAATTAGATATCTCAGCCCATGCTGATAACCGTGGCACCCCGGGTGGCAATATGATGTGGAGCGAGCGGAGGGCACAGGCAGTTATTGATTATTTTAAGAGCAAAGGAATTGACCCATCCCGCATTACATTCAAAGCGTATGGTGATACACAACCGGCAGATGATAATAAAACAGAAAAAGGAAGATCCAAAAACAGAAGGGCGGAACTGAAGCTGGATTATTAAACTTCAGAACTTTAATAAAAAACAGCGCCACCTATTAAGGCGCTGTTTTATTATGAAGGATATTTCAAGTGCTACTACTTCGGGAAACATCGATATTTATTTTTATTAAGAGAACACTTCATTTTCACTAAAAGTTGTAGATTTATTTTATGAAGCCGGAAATTCAATTCTTAAGCGACCGAAAAGGGAATGCAAAAGCAGTTCAGGTATCTATTTCACAATGGACACGTATTATGAACCGGCTCAATAAATATGAACAGATGCTCAAGCTTAAATCGGATCTGGCTCAATCCTTTGATGAAGTAAAAAGAATGCGCCAGGGAAAAATTAAAAAGCAATCACTGCAAGATTTTTTGAATGAGCTATAATGTTATACCAACACCTAACTTCAGGCTGCAGGCAAAGAGATTAATAAAAAAGTTTCCATCTCTCAAAAAAGAATTATCAGACCTTGCTACAGCACTATCACAAACACCCAACGCCGGAACCCCATTGGGAAACAATACATTTAAAATTCGTGTAGCAGTTAAAAGCAAAGGGAAAGGCAAAAGTGGCGGAATGAGAATCATTACTTTTAAATAGACAGGAATAACGAACTCTATCTTCTTACAATTTATGACAAATCAGAAGTCGCTTCAGTTGACGATAAGGCAATCAAATTCATCATCAGGCAAATTACTGGCATACAAGAGCCTTATGACAAGCCCATTTTCGTCTTCCCTTATTCTTTCTGCATCTTTCAATTTCTCTACCTTTACCAAAACATTTTATTGCTGATACAAACTTCACTCCCGCTTATTGAACAGATGGCTCTTGAAAGAGAAACCGAGAACCAGCGTTTTGTGGAAGAATTAAAAACAATGAACAGTGAAGAGGTGGATGCAAAAGTGCAGCAACTCAATACGGCTGTTGAACCGCAAATAAACTGTACCCAATGCGGTAACTGCTGCAAAAGTTTAATGGTAAATGTTACAAATGAAGAAGCTGATAATGCTGCCACCCATCTGGAAATAACAAGAGAAGAATTTGATACCCGTTACCTGGAAAAAGGCAGCCATGAACTTATGATCATGAACCGCATGCCCTGTGCTTTTCTCAGCAACAATGCCTGCACTATTTATGAACACCGCTTTGCAGGCTGCCGTGAGTTTCCGGCCCTGCACCTGCCCCATTTTACCCGCAGACTCTTTACCGTTATGATGCATTATAACCGCTGCCCCATTATTTTTAACGTAGTGGAAGCTCTTAAAACGGAAACTTCTTTTTTACCAAACCTGCCGGAGTAAATGTGCATAATTATTTAATACCCCCTGTTTTGCTTTTGTGCAGTTAAAATAAGTACATTAGAACCCTAAATAAAAAATTACATTATGAAAAGATTGTTCCAACTCAGTCTTGCAGCAGTAGCCCTGTTGTTCGTAACAGGCCTCACCTCCTGTAAAAAGAAAATGAAAGATGCCGATATACAGGCAGCTATTGAAAAAGTATTAATGGCCGATCCTGATATGGCCAAAACCACCGTTATGGTGAAAGACGGCGTTGCCACACTTACCGGCGAGTGTAAAGATGAAGCCTGCAAAGCAAAATGCGAAACCGCAGTAAAAGCTATTGAAGGTGTAACCAGCGTGGTGAATAATTGCAGTATTGCCCCCCCTCCGCCTCCTGTAGTTGCCCCTGTTGCGGATGGTTTATCACAGGCTATTACAGATGCATTAAAAGATTATCCCACTGTTAAAAGTGAATTGAAAGACGGTGTGCTCACCCTCACAGGTGAAATACAAAAAACAAGTTTGCAAAAGTTAATGCAGGCATTAAATGCACTTAGACCAATGGGAATAAAAAACATTGAATCAAAAGGATTAGTAAAAAAATAAAAATTATAACTATGGCTTTACAGGATAAATACAAAGAATTAATTGATGCTGCCACTGCAGCCCCTGTTACTAACATGCAGGTGCGTGAGCAGGATGGTGTGTTATATATTGATGGCGATGCCAGCGGCGCCGTAAAACAGCAACTCTGGGATATCTACGGAAAGCTGGACCCTGATTATTCATCAGGCGATTTAATGCTCAACATCAACAGTGTTGCCGGTATTAGTGAAGGCGCTAAGCTGAAAGTAACTACCAATAAAACCAATTTAAACATCCGCAAAGGGCCCAGCACCAATGATGATATTGTGGGCAAGGCCGCCCGCCATGAAATTGTTACACTCCTGCGCAAGGAAAACGACCAGTGGTGGTATATCCAAACCAAGGATGGTGAAGAAGGTTACAGCTTTACACAATACCTCACACCTGTGGAAGGATAAATTTTCTTTTATGTAAGAAGATGATAAAGGCCTTCGTTTGAAGGCCTTTATTTTTGGTTGAAGATTATTACGCAAACAACTTTTCTTGCATTGTATAATTTCACCAGCAACAAAAAAACAACAACTTCCGTCATTGCTTTTTATTTTTTCAGTTACCGGTTTTTGTTTTACTGCACCATCAGCTTATCAGCAAACACGGTTTTTAAATCATGATTCAGCACTTTTACCATATACATTCCTTTGCTCATAGTGCTGTTTAATTCAAGGGCAGACAGTTGCCCGGGCCCGGAAATATTCACAACTTTATTCAGCAGCACTTTGCCACTAATATCCATTACCTGGATAGTGTATTCCCCTTTCTCCGCTTCATCAAAAATCAACTGCATACGGTTATCAACAATTGGATTCGGGTACATGCTTATTTTTTGACGGCCTGCAACAGTTGCACGTTCCAGGTAAGAAGAATTATTCTCTGCCGGTTTACGCAACAGGTACTGGCTTGCCAGATCAGATGCATTCATTCCCGCAGGTGTTTGTGTAAACGCAGCTTTGGCGGCGAGTGTATTCATATCCACTTTAAAATAAGGTTGATTGCCATTGCTGCAGGCAATAATCAAATTACCTTCTTCATCCACTGCAGCGCCATTGGTGGTAAACGTTGCAGGTAGTTCTTTAATTTGTCCGAGCAGGGTCGCAATCCTGTTTTTGGGTAAGAACTGAAAGATATAACTGCGTTGGGTAATGATGTACAGGTTACCATCGGCGCCTGCCACCATATCACCACCCCAACTGGTGCATTGGGTATGAATAGAAATATCCTTATTGGCAGCAGCATCCACCAGGTTACCCAAATCAACCAGCTTTGTTTGTTTACCTGTTGAAAACTGAATCACATGGTTGCCATCATTGGTTACGGCATAACCATTGCCATCAGCGCCAATGCACATGCGTGTGAAATGATTGGCAGCATCATTCATATTTAATTTACTGAGAACAGTTGATGTGAAGGTGTAGTAAGCAGTTGTGCCTTTACTTAAATCAGCCCAGCGTAATTCAGCAATGCGCATGGGTATAAAAAAGAATTTGCTTTGCGCCCTTGAATAAGCTGCTGCCGCCACCATGGAACCTGTTGGGCCATCACCTTCTTCTCTTTTAGCGGCAACTGTATTCGTTTCTGCATTCAGCACTGTTACCTGCTGATGGTTATAATCAAAAATGGTTTTGAGTACAACACCTTTACCGGCATCTATCATTTTTAAATTGAGCCACTGATAATTATTTTCATCAGACGTAACAGCATACAGCGGTAAAGAACGCTGTGCCTGCATTGCTGTAACAGTGAGCATTAAAACAGAAAGGAGTAAATTTCTTTTCATCTGTTAATTTTTTATTTGTTATTGTTTGCCGGATGTTATGCCTGTTAAAATAAGCATTCCGGTTTTTAAATAAATTTTCATTCACAGGCATTTCATAGCTGTAGTTTTAGAGTGTAAAAGTTAGAACTTTTCCGTTTAATAAAAAAGCCCTCTTTGGGGAGGGCATATTATTTTTTTATGAATGGCTGATTACATTTCCATACTGGTTAACGCCTTTTTTACCGTGCCATGCTGCAGTAACAAATCTTTTGCCTGCTCATAATTGGTGAGACCACTTTTGAGCATGAGCATTTTTACGCCACGGTCCACCAATTTCTCATTGCTCAGTTGCATATTCACCATGCGGTTATCTTCCACCCTTCCGAGCTGAATCATTACTGAAGTTGAAATCATATTCAGTACCAGCTTCTGCGCTGTACCGCTTTTCATTCTTGTACTGCCTGTAACAAACTCTGGCCCCACCACCACTTCAATAGGATAATCAGCAAAAGAAGAAACAGGTGAATTAGGATTGCAACTGATGCTGCCGGTAATAATATTCCGCTTGCGGCATGCTTCCAGTGCACCAATTACATAAGGTGTGGCGCCGCTGGCAGCAATACCTATTACAACGTCTTTTTCACTTACATGATATGCTTCCAAATCTGTCCATCCCTGTTCTTTGCTGTCTTCTGCAAATTCAACCGCATTGGTAATGGCTTTTTCACCACCGGCAATAATACCAATGACCAAACCATAAGGAACACCATAAGTGGGCGGGCATTCACTGGCATCCACAATGCCCAATCTTCCGCTGGTACCTGCTCCTATATAAAATAAACGGCCGCCCATCAGCATTTTATCACTGATAGCAGCTACCAATGGTTCAATTTGTGGAATGGCTTTGGCAACAGCTGCCGGTACGGTGCTATCTTCTTTATTAATGTTGTGCAGTAACTCCGCCACACCCATCTCTTCAAGATGATGATAGTTTGATTCCTGTTCTGTAGTTCTTATAAATTGTTCCATAAATTCTCTAATCTAAATCAAGCACGATTTTTAAATTTTCGTTTAATTGCTTTCTAAGGGTATTAGTTAATGTTCCGGCTTTTCGCAAAAACCTGGTATTATCAATAGCACGAACCTGATCAATTAAAATATCAGAATCCTTCGGCATTCCACAGGTATTTTTAGGTATATGAATACGAAGGATTTTGCTGCTTCGTACCACATTTGTTGTAACAGGACAGATAATAGTTGAAAGATGAGTTTGATTTAAAAAATCTGTTTGAATAACAACAACTGGTCTTTTTTTACCCGGTTCTGTACCTCTTTGCGGATTAAGATCAGCAATCCAAATATCATATTTCCTGATGGCAGCCATCCGTTAATCTTCTAAAGCTTCTAATTCCTCTAAAATTTCTTTTGAGCTTCTCGCTACCAGTTTTGATTCCAATTGAAGTCTTTTCTTGAGCATAACTTTCTTCTGATACTTATTATAAAAAGAAAGTGCATCATTAATATACCTGTTCCTTGGTTTTCTTATTTTGGCAAGCACTTCTTCCGTTTCTTCAAAAACGGATTCTGTGAGTTTTAAAGAGAGATTTTTCATGTTCTGAGTATATATTACAAAGATATACTTTTTTAACTGTGATACTCCACCAGCCCTTCCATGGGGTTCTTCATAATTCTTCCCATCTGCAGCCCATAACTTTTGCAAAGTTCCTTTAAAACATCTTTGAAAGCAAATGCAACTCCCCCCACAAAATTCACAGGACAAATCCAGCTTTCTTTGAATTTGTAAATATGATTGAAAAAGAAATCCGTAAAACTGTCTTCAATAATATTTTCAATCATATAATGCCCACGGTTTTCAGAAAGAAACATGGCAAAAGATGCCATGTATTTATTGGGCAGGGGCTGACGGTACACTTTATCCAGTATCTCCACCCGGTTCGTTTTAAACTTCAAATCAAACCGGGTCATCAGCTCCCCCTCAAACGTATTGTATAAAAAATGCTGAATTACTTTACGGCCCATGTAAGCGCCGCTGCCTTCATCACCCAGCACATAACCCAAACCGGGGCTGCTTTTTACAATTCGTTTTCCGTTGTAGTAGCAGGCATTAGAACCGGTTCCAAGGATACAGGCAATGCCTTTACTGGCGCCGCAAACACCACGTGCTGCCCCCATAATATCAGTATCCACATTTATTTTCTTTGCAGTTGAAAACACTTCTTTTAATGCGGCCTTAATATTTTTCACATTCTGCGGATTGCCACATCCGGTACCATAATAATGTATTTCGGTAATGGATTCTTTTTTGAGTGCCGGTTTCAGTTCTTTGCTGAGGAGTTTTACAATCTGTTCCCTGCTGAGTAAATAGGGGCTGATGCCTGTTGTAAAAAAGATTTTTTTCTTTTTGCCTTTGAGCAAACACCATTCGGCCTTGGTAGCGCCGCTGTCTGCAATAAGTTTTATCCCCGCCATACCATTATTCGTTTTTATTTGCCTTTGCTGTAAATTATTAAAATCAGAGCAATACTGCAGCACAATATGGTTTATTTTCATCAAATTTGCTGCGGTTTTATCACAAAATCCAATCATGAATCAAAAGAAACTTCAAATCTGGTTACCCTTACTGCTGGCTGGCGCTGTTGTTCTCGGAATGTTTTTCGGCTACAAATTGAAAGACAATATGGGTGCCTACGGCCCTTCGTTTTTTGGAAAACAAAAAAGAACCGGGCTGGAAGAAATTCTGGAACTGGTAAAAGCCCATTATGTGGATACAGTGAATACTGATTCACTCAGTAATACGGCCATACAAAATGTTATCAGCCAGTTGGATCCGCATTCCATTTATATCCCGGCAGATCATGTGCAGGCAGTGAATGATGATATGAAAGGCAGTTTTGAAGGAGTGGGTATTGAATTTGGATTGATTGGTGATACCGTTACTGTGCTCCAACTTTTTCCCAAAGGTCCGGCAGAAGCAGCAGGCATTCAGATTGCTGATAAAATTATTTCAGCCAATGATTCCATGGTTTCGGGTAAGAAGGTTGAGTATGAACGCATCCGTAAATTTTTTCGTGGGCCAAAAGGAACCAGTGTAAAAGTGAAATTATTAAGAGATGGCCAGCCAAAAGAAATCATCATTCAAAGAGGTGTGATCCCTGTAAAATCGGTTGATGTAGCGTATATGATGGAACCCGGCATTGGGTTCATACGCCTCAGCAAATTTGCAAGCAATACTTACGAAGAGTTTATGCAAAGCCTTGAAGATTTAAAAAAACAGGGCATGAAAAAACTTATTTTGGATTTGCGTGATAATGGAGGAGGCATGCTGGATGATGCCATACAGATTGCTGATGAATTTTTAGACGACAGTAAAGACATTGTATATACCGAAGGCAAATCAACTCCCAAACAAATTTATACGGCCCGCCGGCCCGGTTTGTTTGAAGAAGGAAAACTGGTGTTGCTGATTAATGAAGGCAGCGCCAGTGCCAGCGAAGTATTAACCGGCGCCTTACAGGATTGGGACAGAGCCGTAATTGTTGGCCGGCGTTCTTTTGGTAAAGGACTTGTACAGGAACAATACCAATTGAGTGATGGCAGTGCATTACGCCTCACCATCAGCCGTTACTTCACCCCTATTGGCCGCAGTATTCAAAAACCTTATATAAGAGGTGAATATGGTGATTACAAAGAAGAAATCAACAACCGCTTTAACAACGGCGCCCTCTTTCATAATGACTCCTCCAACCACAAGGGAAAAGCATATAAAACAAAAGGTGGCCGCATTGTTTATGGCGGCGGCGGCATCAGTCCTGATGTGTTTGTACCTGCTGATTCAATGGAGTTCCAGTTTTTAAAAAAACATGAACTGCTGGGCGGTTTAATTGAAGATGCATCTTTTACATACTACATGAGCGGCAAATCAAAACTCAACGGGTTTAAAACACCGCAGGAACTAAAACAGCACTTAACCAATGATGGTGGCCTGTGGAATATTTTTCAATCAAAACTGGCAAAAAACAATTTAACGGTTGAAAATTTTTCGCCTGCACAAAAACAATTGATCAGCGATTATTTAAACTGCATGCTGGGCCGTTTCCTCTGGGGAAATGATGGCTATTTTAAAATGTGCAACTTTAGCGATAAAATGGTGATGAAGGGACTGGAAGAAGTAAAGAAATAAAAAACCATCTCCGTTTAAGAGATGGTTGAATGATGAAGGTTGTTGTTTATTACTTTTCCGGCTGTGTGAAAATTAAATTTGAAAGTCTGTGATAGCGGCCTTATGAATTATTCCTGTATTTTATTATCAATGGTTTCTTTCTTTTCAATTCTGTAGGAAAGAAATAAGCCGGCGCCTCCGCATAAAGCCAGCATGGAAAAATACATTACAGGATTATTTCTGTCCATATGCATCAACTGCTCCGTTAAAATGTAACCAAGGAACAAACCCAATCCGGCTCCCATCAACAGTAAACCCCATTTTAAACTGCGGTATGGTGCAGGGCGTGTGGTGTATTCTTTGGGGTTGATTCCTTTTTCAATAAGGGCCATGTTTTCCTTGTTTCTTAAATAAAACAAGCCAAAGATGGTTCCAAATGCTCCAAGAAAGCCGAGTGTTAAAAAGTATGCTTCGTTCATAACGATAATTTTTATTGTGGTATAAAATTGTTTCTGCAACCTATGACTACACCCGAAAAACTTTGGTTACAGCATTTGTTTAAAAATATTTTTTTCAGAAAATCTTCCCGCCTTGTAACCTGATGCATAAATATGCAGTCTCAACAAACGAATGATGCAGACTGTTCCATCTGACCAGGAAGTGATTGCACAGGTTTTAAAAGGCAATCAGCAAAAGTATGAGCTGCTGGTAAACAAATACCAAAGCTTTGCTTTTACTATTGCACTTCGTTATACCAAAAACCGTGAAGATGCAGAGGAACTGGCGCAGAGCGCCTTTGTAAAAGCTTATTTGAATTTAAAGGATTACCGGGGCGATGCTAAATTCAGCACCTGGCTGTACACCATTGTAAGTTCTTTGTGTTTGAGTTTTTTAAGAAAAAAGAAACTTGATATTCATTCATTAAACCAGGAAGGTGTATTTGAGCGGGCCAATGCAAATGAAAGTAATTTAAAGGCAGATGTTATTGAGCAGCATTCAAGAACCGGCCTCTTAAACCGTGCCCTGCAATTACTCAACCCCGATGATGCCAAAGTGCTTACCCTGTTTTACAAAGCAGAGCAAAGCCTGGAAGAAATTGCACAGATACTGCATACAGAACCCAATAATGCCAAAGTAAAACTGCACAGGGCAAGACAGCGCTTAAAAGAAACGATGGAAAAACATTTTGCACGGGAGGTGCAGGAAATCTTTTAATTTTAAACTTCATTCATCATGAAAGAGCAACAAACAGAAGAACAATTGTGGAGTTATATTGATGGCAGTGCTACTGCATCGGAAAAAGCATTTGTTGAAAAAATGCTGGCCGCCCATGATGAATGGAAAGCTAAATACAGGGAGCAACTGGAACTGCATCAGTTGCTCATGAGCGAAACCGAACCGGAGCAACCTTCCCTCCGTTTCAGTAAAAATGTAATGGAACAAATTGCAGACAGGCAGCCAAAAGCGGCCACCAGCAGTTATATCAATAAAAACATTATTCGTTCCATTGCTGCTTTTTTTATACTCACCATTTCTGCCCTTCTCATTTATTCTTTTACACAGGTAAACTGGGCAGAAACAGGGGGTTCTTCCCTTATTCCTTTTGATACAAAGGATATAAAATTACCTTCATTTGAACTCTCAAAATATTTCAACAGTTATGTTATCAACGCTATTCTTATGGTAACTGTGGTTCCGGGGCTGATGTTCTTTGACGGAATTTTAAGAAGGAAAAAGTCAGCAGCATAACCTAACGCTTGTTGTGAAACCGTAACTTTGCGGCTCAAACCCGGTTATGGATATTAAAAACAACATACTTGAAACAATTGGCAATACGCCCCTCATCCGTTTAAACAAAATCACCAAAGATTTTCCCTGCACTGTTGCGGCCAAGGTGGATTATTTCAATCCCGGCAATTCCATTAAAGACCGAATGGCTTTAAAAATGGTGGAAGTGGCTGAACAGGAAGGCAAACTTAAACCCGGCGGTACTATCATTGAAGGAACCAGTGGAAATACCGGAATGGGTTTAGCATTGGCTGCTGTTGTAAAAGGTTACAAATGCATTTTTGTTACCACTGATAAACAAAGCAAAGAAAAAGCAGATATACTCAAGGCTGTTGGTGCAGAAGTAATTGTTTGCCCCACCAATGTATTGCCGGAAGATCCGAAAAGCTATTACAGTGTGGCGGCACGCCTGGCCAAAGAAGTGCCCAACTCCATGCACATGAACCAGTATGATAACCTGGCCAACCGGCTTGCACATTATGAAACTACCGGCCCGGAAATATGGAAACAAACGGATGGAAAAATTACCCATCTTGTTTGCACAGCAGGCACCGGCGGAACAATAACCGGCACTGCCATGTATCTCAAAGAAAAAAATCCGGACATTAAAATATGGGCTGTTGATGTGTATGGTTCATTGCTCACCAAATATTTTAAAACCGGTGAAATTGATATGAATGAAGTACACCCTTACATCAGTGAAGGTTTTGGTGAAGATTTTGTGCCGAAGAATTATGACATGAGTGTGATTGATGAGTTTGTGCAGGTAACGGATAAAGATGGCGCAGTAATGGCCAGAAGACTGGCAAAGGAAGAAGGATTGTTTTGCGGTTACAGCGCCGGAAGCTGTTTACAGGGGTTGATGCAGTTGAAAGGAAGTTTGAAAAAAGATGACCTGGTAGTTTGCATTTTGCATGATCATGGCAGCCGTTATGTTGCCAAAGTATATAATGATCAGTGGATGATGGAGCGTGGTTTCCTGGATGTAAAAACATTTAAAGATGTGGTTTCATCACGTGCAAAGAACAGGCTGGTAACAGTTGAACCCACGCACACCGTTGCAGAAGCAGTGGAACTGATGAAGAAATATGATATTGACCAGGTGCCGGTAATAAACGGGAATGGAATGATTGGCTCCGTTTCTGAAAGCGGTTTGTTTGCAAAGATTTTTTCAAACCCTGAATTAAAAAATGAAAAAGTAAGCGCTGTAATGGAACATCCGTTTCCTGAAGTTGCTTATGATACGCCTCTGGAACGTTTAAGCTCCATGATTACTAAAGAAAATGGCGCTGTGCTAAGTAAAGATGAAGCAGGCAATTATCATATTCTTACCAAGTATGATTTAATTCAGTCATTAACACGGTAATTTCAGAGCTTATACAATCTTAACAAAGCCTTCAGTAATCATTGAAGGCTTTGTTTTTTATCCAACTCAGTCTGAAAAAAGGAAATATGCCTGTCTTTTAAACGTAGAATTACGAGTAATTTTTTAGGAGCTATACGTTTGCAGCGGTAAATACTGATACGTTAAAATTGAGAAGTTGTGCTCTTGTGCACAATAAACTGCAAGGCTACTTTTGTACCGGAAGTTGATTGATAACACAATCAACAACTAACCTTCGGAAAACACTTAGAAGAAATATCCAAATCCATTGGAAAATCAGAATGAAAAATCCAATATCGGTCAACTTCCAATTTTTAAAAATAGATTTGACCCGTACCTGTAAGAAAACCAGAATCGTTGAAAAATCCAAGAGTCCAAAAACCAGTTGCCAAAACCGAAAGAAAAAAACCAAAATCTGAATCCTGAAAAACCGAACTAAAGCCGACCGCATCAGAATCTTCTGAACACGGAACCAAGAGAACTAAAAGAGGCTAAAAAAGATCTGGATCCTAGCGAAAAACCAAAAAACCTGAAAAATCCATGTCCGTGAAATCCAGATCTTTTTTTCTATTTATTCAAACCAGCATCCAATATTCCTGAATAAGCTGAAAAGAAGAAATTAAAATCCGGTTCACCAGAAGCTTACCTGAACCACAAACTAAACGCACAACACCCGGAACCGCTTTAAATTAATTAATTTGCCTGTTTGTAATGAGCATGAACGTTCAGCATCAAACAGGCAAATTTCTTTTTACACCCCCGCCCCGGCGGATAGTTTCATTGGTTCCTTCCATTACTGAACTGCTTTATGATTTGGAGCTGCAGGAAGAAGTTGCGGGCATTACCAAATTTTGTGTTCACCCGAAGCAATGGTTTCAAACAAAAACAAGGATTGGTGGCACCAAAAGCATTCATCCTGAAAAAATAAAACTACTTAGCCCCGATTTGATTTTTGCCAACAAAGAAGAAAATGTAAAAGAGCAGGTGGAGGCATTGGCCCAATTCTGTACTGTTCATATAACTGACATCAGAACCATTGAAGATGCGTATGATATGATTACAAAAGTTGGTGAACTTACCGGCAAAGAAGACAGAGCAAATATGATCTTAAAGAAAATCAAAACAGGCTTTGATACAATTCAAATTACAGATCAGCTCAGGGCCATTTATCTCATCTGGCAAAAGCCTTTTATGAGCGTGGGTGGTGATACGTTCATCAGCAGTATGATGGAAGCAGCAGGTTTTATTAATCTTTTAAAAGATAAAACCCGTTATCCTGAATTAACAGTTGATGAAATAACGGAACTGCAACCGGATGTGGTGCTGCTTTCTTCTGAACCCTTTCCGTTTCAACAAAAACATATTAAGGAGTTAGAGCGTTTAACCCGCATCCGGAAAATTGTTTTAGCTGATGGCGAAATCTTCAGTTGGTATGGCAGCCGCATGCTTTATGCACCCCGGTATTTTGCCAAACTCAGAGAAAGCTTATTTTTAAGCGATGAAGCTGCTGCTTAAATACAACCTGTTTATTTCCATTTTACTGTATTGCATCCTGTTTGTTGTACTCTGGCCCTTGTACAGGTATGTGTTTGATGTGGACGGAATTGGATATGCCATGGTGGCCAAACGCCTTGCCGCCGGCGATTATGCCAATGCTGTAAATGGTTACTGGAGCCCGCTGCACAGTTGGCTGGTACTGCCATTGATAAAGGCTGGTTTAACAGCTATTAATGCCTTTCATGTTTCCAATGCTGTAATTGCAATAACAGTTTTGATCATCTTCAAAAAGTTACTTTTAAAATTTTCATTGAATCCTGTTCATGAAACATGTGTATTATTTACGGCTGTAATTATGCTTTTGCAGTACAGCTATTTTGAACTGGCGGCTGATATACTTCTGGTTCCGTTTCTTCTGTTATACATTCTTCTTATTACAAGAGATGATTTTTATACCAGCATCAAAGTGCAGGTGTATTGCGCCCTTGTTGCCACACTTGCCTATTTTGCCAAAGCTTATGCATTACCGTTTATACTGCTGATGCATACTGCTTTGTTTGTTCATCATGGCTGGCTGATGAAGAAATATTACATAAAACAATGGATGGTGTTTGTGTTGCTGCTGATGGTTTGCTGCAGCCCCTGGTTTGTGTTATTGTACAACAAATATCAATTCTTAACATTTGGCACTTCAGGCAAACTTACATGGACATGGTACCTTGGGGGAGCCGTTAACACAACTGATTTTTTCTGGTCGCCTTCGTTACCCAATTCACCTGCATGGTGGGAAGACCCTTATTATTCACAGGATGGTTATCTTACTATGTTCAGTTCTCCAGGAATGTTTCTGCATCAACTAAGGGTAATTGCATTTAACTTTCAGCAACTGCTTAAAACATATATGGATCTTTCGGTTTTTGCTCCGGCTATTGTTATGTACTTTTTTCTGAAATCCATCCGCCCATCCAATACTTTTTTCCAAAAACTGCTGTTGCTTACAATATTGTTTCCGCTGGCTTATTTACTGATTCATGTAGAAACCAGGTTCTTCTGGGTTTTTGGTCTTTTGTTTTTAGCAGCAGGCATTCCTCTATTGTATGACGTGTATAAAAGTGCTGCGCCAAACAAATGGATACAATATTTGTTGCCCGTTCTTTTATGTCTTAGCTTTTTAATTGAACCGGTAAATATTTTAAAGGACAGCGCTTATGGCGGCAAACAAACTTTTGAAACAGCAGCGTATTTAAAAGAGCATTCGCTGCAAAATGGATTTACTTCCAATAAATTTGCTTCTGAATGCGAGGTGATGGCTTTTTTTGCTGAAGGAACCTATTTTTATATTAACCAGCGCAACTACAGTTATGAACAATTAAAGACCGAAATGGCAAAACACAATATCCAAACTTTTCTTTTTTATTTTGAGTTTGAACATGAGAAAACGGGAGCCATTAACGAACTTACAAAAGACAATCAATTCAGATATGAACAGGTAAAAAAAGGGCTGCTGGTGTTTATCAAACAATAGGTTCTCTCTAAAACAGTAACTAACGGGCGCTTTTGTTCATTTTCACAGTTTAACTATCTTAGCGGCTCTTAAAATCGAAAACTTACACTTTAAAACTACAATCATGGGCAAATACAGAGCAGGGGTACTTTATGGCGCTGAACTGGAAGCATTATTAAACGATGCTAAAGACAACCAGTTTGCTTTACCTGCGGTAAACACTATTGGAACCAATACCATTAATGGAGTGCTGGAAACAGCAGCCAAAGTAAACTCGCCTGTAATCATCCAGTTTTCAAATGGTGGCGCACAGTTTATTGCAGGTAAGGGAATGCCCAATGACAAGTTACAGGGAAATATCAGCGGCGCCATCAGTGGTGCATTGCATATTCATAATGTAGCCAAATATTATGGCGTGCCGGTAGTGTTGCATACTGACCATGCAGCTAAAAAATGGCTGCCCTGGATCAGCGGGTTGATTGATGCAGGCATTGAATTCAATAAAGAAAAAGGACAGCCCCTCTTCTCTTCTCACATGCTTGATCTGAGTGAAGAACCAATAGAAGAAAATATTCATACATCTGTTGAATTTTTTAAACGCATGCAGCCCCTGGGCATGGCCATTGAAATTGAACTGGGTGTAACCGGTGGTGAAGAAGATGGCGTGGATAACAGTGATGTGGATAATGAAAAACTTTACACACAACCGGCACATGTGGCATATGCATTTACAGAATTGAGTAAGGTGGGCAAAATGTTTACAGTTGCTGCTGCTTTTGGTAATGTGCATGGCGTGTATAAACCGGGCAACGTGCAACTGCGCCCGGAAATTTTGCACAACAGCCAGGTGTATATTGAAAAAGAATTGAAGACAGGGCCAAAACCTGTTTTCTTTGTATTTCATGGCGGAAGCGGCTCACCGCAGCATCAAATTCGTGAAGCCATCAGCTATGGTGCTATTAAAATGAATATTGATACGGATTTGCAATGGGCTTTCTGGGAAGGTGTGCTGAATAACTACAAAAAGAATGAAGCCTATTTACAGGGACAATTAGGAAACCCTGAAGGGCCTGACAGTCCGAATAAAAAACATTACGACCCACGTGTGTGGCTGCGTAAAGGTGAAGAAAGTTTTATTAAACGTTTGGAAGTGGCGTTTGAAGATTTGAATTGTATAAACAGGAATGCGTAGAAGCTACTGCCCTCACTTAGTACAGCGCAGAACTGAATAGCACGGCTAACTTTTTTTTGAATATTTAAGTTCTTTTGGAGAGTTTTAAAATGTACTGAGCAATATGTTTATCCCCTCCCCGGAGGGGAGCAGAGTGATAAACATAAACGTTGATTGAAAGGGGTGGGTGCCCAATAGAATTAAAAACGTACAAGAGTGCGAATCATTCACTGGATGATTCGAAGGCAACAGAAGCCACATAAATTTACAATAGCCGGTAACAAAAAAATATTCTGCATTCAAATAAAAACGAATGGCGAAAAAAGAAGAAGATATTGAAAAGAATTTAACAGGCGAAGATTTGCCTGAACAGGATGCAAAATCAGGCTGGTTTAAGCGTGTTCAAAAAGGGATCTTAACGCAAACGTCTGACAAGAAAGAAATTCAGGAAGGTTTGTGGAGTAAGTGCCCTGAGTGTAAGTACACCTGCACTACACAGGAACTTGCAGAAAATAAGTTTGTATGTCCGCAATGCAATTATCATCACCGCATTGGCAGTGCAGAGTATTATGATATTTTATTTGATGGTGATGAATATACAGAGTTGTTCGATAACATCCGCTCCAAAGATTATCTGGAGTTTACTGATTTAAAACCGTATGGTAAACGTCTGGAAGAAATTTGGAAGAAAACCGATTTGCATGATTCCATACGTGTAGCCGTTGGAAAAATAAAGGACGAAGAAGCTGTGGTATGCTGTATGGATTTTGATTTCATAGGCGGCTCACTGGGTAGTGTGATGGGCGAAAAAATTTCCAGGGCTGTTGATTATTGCCTGCAGCATAAATTACCACTACTGATGATTTGCAAAAGTGGCGGTGCCCGTATGATGGAAAGTGCATTTTCACTGATGCAACTGGCAAAGATCAGCGGTAAGCTCACACAAATGAGTGATGCAAAACTCCCTTATCTTACAGTGCTCACTGACCCAACTTTTGGCGGTGTTACAGCAAGTTTTGGTATGCTGGGCGATTTGAATATTGGCGAGCCCGGTGCATTGATTGGCTTTGCAGGTCCCCGTGTAATTAAAGAAACCATCAAGAAAGATTTGCCCGAAGGTTTTCAGCGCAGCGAATTTTTACTGGAGCATGGATTTTTGGATATGATTATTGACCGCAAAGAGCTGAAAGAAAAGCTGAGTAAGATTTTGGTGTTGTTCAGAAGTTAATTGAATGATGATTGATATGGCAATCAGCTTTTGTTTTGCACATGGCTGATTGCTTTTTTATTTTTATTATATGGAATTAAAAAACCGCTCTGCTTTTCATGAATATGCGTTCGACGATCAACTCGTTGCAGGAATGGTATTGGCCGGAACGGAAGTAAAATCCATACGTGAAGGAAAAGTGAGCTTCTCTGATGCTTACTGTTTTTTTCATAAAGGTGAACTATGGATCAAAGGGTTGCATATTGCTGAATACAAATTCGGCACGGCCAATAATCATATGGCGGTACACGACCGGAAACTGCTGCTCAATAAAAAAGAATTAAAGAAGTGGGAAGCAAAGCTTAAAGAAAAAGGCTACACGGTTATACCGCTTAAGATTTTTTTCAATGAAAAGAATATTGCCAAAATGGAAATTGGTTTGGGCCGTGGTAAAAAACTGCACGATAAAAGAGAAACCATCCGCAACCGTGATGTGGAAAGAGAAATGAAACGGTATGTAAAATAAATAAGCGGCGCCTCCGGCGCCGCTCCTGTTTTCACATTGTGGATTGTTTTATGGCATATGTCAACTGTCGGTCATAGGGCAATGTCATTAAGTCAAGTACTATCGTCATTTCGACGAAGGAGAAATCTCTCAAAAATCATACTGCTTCAATTTTATGAGACCTCTCCCTGCGGTCGAGGCGAAGTAAATCTGAATTAGAATTTATAAGTGATACCTGCTTTTATACCTTGATTAAAAGCACGGAAGTTTTGATTTTTATCAATACGGTTGAAACCTCTTTCAAACGCTGCATTAATACCAAAGCCATTTGCAAATTCATACCCCACACCGCCTGTTACACCCACATCAAACCAGTTAAACTGATTCGTAATATCCAAATTGGTATTGAGCAATGAAAAACCAGGTACCGCAACATCAGCTCTTAAATTATTCTTTGCCAAGCAGGAAACTTGCGGGCCGGCAAACAATGTGAGCCCGCCTGCAGGTTTTACTTTTATAAGTACAGAAAAATCAATATAGCTCATTTGAGCAGTGGCTCTTGCATTGAGCGCATCAATCTTTAACTGGTTAATGGTGAGATTACCTCTTAAACCATAACCTCTCTGTGTATAAGTTAAACCTGGTTCAATGCTGATGATTTCACCAAGCGGTAAATCAACAGCGCCGCCAATATAAAAACCGGTGCGGCTTCTTGAATCAAGGATACCATTTGTTTTATCTAAAACAGAGCCGAGGGTTTGTTGTGCATCACCATTCCAGGTGGAGTTAATGATACCTGCTTTTATAACAGGTTTTAGTTGTGCAGTTGCTGCCAGACTGATGAATGAAAGAAACAGTACAGCAGGTAAAAATTTTGCTTTCATATAATTGGTTACAGGTTTTTTAATGGCCTGTTACCAATCAGGATTGAAAAGCACAGTCAAAGGTTTCAACAGGATTCTAAAGTTTTGTTAACTCATTCAGAATGATACTTACTTACTGAATTTTCGCCTGACAGTATTCATAAGAAACATGGCTGTAAAACGAGCCCGCAGATAATATATACGGTAAGCTTTGTTCAGCATTTTTTTTACAATTACAGGGCTGAGATGTTCATGCCTGAACACCAGCGAAAACTGTCCATATTGTTCAAAATCATCTGTAAGCAGCCGGTTTTGCATCTGCATCTGTGTGTAATATCCCGTTCCCGGGTAAGGAGTGGAAACAGCAAATCGTGCAGTGAGTGTGTTGAGTCTTTTGGCATAGGCAATTGTATTCATAACAGTTAGCTCAGTATCGCCTTCCATTCCTATTATGTAAAAAGCGCTCACATTAATCCCTTTCTTTTTACAGTACCGGATTATTTTTTCCTGGTGAGATTCATCCACAAGTAACCTCTTGTTTCGCTTCGCAATTATTTTATCGGATGTCTCAATACCGGCATTTATGTTTCGCAGACCCGCATTGTACATAATGTCAATATTTTGCTCGTTCAGCAGGTCAAGTCTTGTTTCAATGCCCCAATAAATTTTCAGTTTTCGTTTAATAAGTTCCTCTGAAAACTCTTCAATGTAGCCTTTCTTTAATCCAAAAACAGGGTCACGGAACTGTATGGCTTTTATATTAAACTGCTTTTGTAAACAGACGATATCATCTGCTACCTTTTTTACTGAACGTTGTCTTATAACCGCTCCCTGTTCTTTTCCGTATACACAGTAAAACCTGCAACTGTAAGGACAGCCTTTACTTGCCTGTAAAATTAGAAATGGTTGATAGGGCAGAATGGGATGATAGCTGTATGAAGTAACAGGGAATCCGGTAAAGTCCGGTAAAGGCAGCTCCTCCATATCCGTTAAGGATAACACATTCACCTGCCCTTCCAACTGAAATGTGCTTATAAATTCATTCATGAAAAATGCCTCCGCTTCTCCAAGAATGACAAAATCAGCTGTTCTGAACAAATGAGGCATTAGTGCAGGGAAGGGGCCAAAAAAACCAATCTTTGAATTTGGGAATTGTTCTTTCAACTTAAGGCAGTGTTCATTTTCATTCTTGAAATCAACGATAGTTCCATACAAAAGAATGACATCAAAATGAACATTTGCAAGTGGTATTTCATTTTCAAAATACTGAACTGAAAACCCTTTTTGTTTTAAAATGCCCTGCAAAAAAGCAAAAGAAAGAACCGGCAGCCTTATACCTTTTGCCTTAACACGCATCAGGATTTTTGAAAAAAGTGAATTCCCATAATCATCATGGGTTCCAAATCCACCATTTAGATCCTTGTTCATAGCTGCCTTATTCCCTTTACCGGAAACATGCACTAATGCAAATGAAATATGAACTGCGGTTTCATTCAAAACAAATCAATAATTTTACTCAAACAATTCCCCCTGGTTCGTTTTCTCTTCCTTTACCCATTCCATTTCAATACTCTTATTAAAATCTGTGAGTTTGGCGCCAACAGCTTTCCAGCCCATCACTTCAGCTACTTTGGCTAACTTAATTTTTGCTTTGCGTATTTGTGTGCCCCTGCCGCTTTGCATAGCCAGTACAGGTTCTTCATCCGTGGTAACAGCCTCAACATAATTCCCATCACCTTCCTTAATAAAGAAGAATTTGTTTTTTAATGTAGTGGTTTCAATCTTGAAACGTTTTACATTGTACTGGTACTTGTCGTTATCCAGATAAACTGCCGTTACAATACTTTCTGATTTGAATAATTCTATGAGCAGCACATTCTCTGGGTCAAAACGCTGGGTGAGTTCCTGATCAGTGATTTCATAATTACCATCTTTGTAAATCACCAGTATTTTATCTTCAGGTTCAAACTTGCCGAGATACATTCCTTTCTCTTCTGTATTCAGGCGACCAAACTTATCATCAAACCACATCTTCTTTCCGCTGAGTGTGGCTTTTCCTTTCTCTTTAAACTTGATGGATTTAACGGGATACTTGGTTACCTGGTTGCCCATACTGCTGCGGCCTTTGATATCCAGTTCTTCAAAATAAAAATCAAACTCTTTTATTCGTGCCGTACAAGTGGGGCTCAACACCACTTTCACCACTTCTGCTTCACCATTGGGGTTTACGCTGAAATAATGCACTTTGCTTTTATCATCTCCTTTGGTCAAATCATATTCTTTGTCACGAGTTACACCTGTTACATTAAATCGCTTGGCATAACTCACTCCGCCTTTGCCATCTGCATAAATCATATTGTAGGTAGTGCGTTCATCATTCTTTTGAAATACAGCAGCATGAATGATGTCTTTACCGATATAGGTCTTCTCTCCCACTTTTACCACCTTCATCAGTCCACGTTTGGTGAACACGATGATATCGTCAAAATCGGAACAGTCAAACAAGTACTCATCTTTTTTAATGCTGGTGCCAATAAAACCATCTTCACGGTTTACATACAATTTGGTATTGGCAATGGCTACTTGTTTAACTTGAATCGTTTCAAACGGTTTGATTTCTGTTTTCCGTTCTCTGCCTTTTCCGTATTTCTTCAGCAGGTTTTCATAATAGGCCACAGCAAAATCAACAAGATTGTCCAAATCATATTTCACCTGTTTGATGTCTGCTTCCAGTCCTTTAATTTGTGCATTGAGTTCATCAATATCCAAACGGTAAATGCGGCGAACAGGTTTTTCAGTAAGCTTTAAAATATCTTCTCTTGTAATGGCTCTGCGTAATTGCTTGAGGAAAGGAACAAATGCTTTATCAATCGCTTCAATTACTTTATCCCAGGTTTCATGTTTCTTCTCCAGCTCTTTGTAAATCTTTTCTTCAAAGAATATTTTTTCGAGTGAAGTGTAATGCCATTTCTCCTGTAGTTCGCCGAGTTTAATTTCCAGTTCTTTCTTCAACAGTTCTTTTGTTTGGTCGGCGCTGTAACGCAGCAATTCACTTACACCCATAAATTGCGGCTTATCACCCACCACCACACATGCATTGGGACTAATGGAAATTTCACAATCCGTAAATGCATACAAGGCATCAATCGTAATATCGGGCGAAATACCAGGCGCTAAATCAATCTGCACTTCTACTTCCGCCGCTGTGTTATCCGTAACTTTTTTGATTTTTATTTTCCCCTGCTCGTTGGCTTTTACAATACTCTCCATGAGTTGAGTTGTTGTAACACCATAGGGCACATCACGAATAGCCAGTGTTTTTTTATCCAGTTCTTCAATTCTTGCACGAACTCTTACTTTACCTCCACGTTTGCCGTCATTGTAATTTTCAGCATCCATCATACCGCCTGTCTGAAAATCAGGAAGCAGTTCAAAACGTTTGCCACGCAAATGTTTAATAGATGCTTCAATGAGTTCACAAAAGTTATGCGGAAGAATTTTTGTGGAAAGACCCACTGCAATACCATCAGCTCCCTGTGCCAGCAACAATGGAAATTTCATGGGCAGCACAACAGGTTCATTCTTTCTTCCGTCGTAACTCAGTTGCCATTCAGTTGTTTTATTGTTGAATGCAACTTCCAATGCAAACTTGCTCAAACGTGCTTCAATATAACGTGGCGCCGCCGCATCATCACCAGTACGCACATCGCCCCAGTTACCCTGTGTATCAATCAGCAAATCTTTCTGACCAAGATTTACCAATGCATCACCAATGCTTGCATCGCCATGCGGATGGTATTGCATGGCCTGACCAATGATATTCGCCACTTTGTTATAACGTCCATCATCCATTTCTTTCATGGCATGAAGGATGCGCCGCTGCACAGGCTTTAAGCCATCTTCAATAGCAGGCACGGCCCGTTCCAGAATTACATAGGATGCATAATCAAGGAACCAGTTTTTGTACTGTCCCTGCACACCGTTTTCATTGTCAAAAATGTTTTCTTTCTTTTTTGCTGCACTCATTTCTTAAAAATCAATTTTATTTACCCGCCGTAGTTTTAACGAAGGCGGGTGTACTTAGCTGTTGAACTGCTATTGAGCTGTTGTTGCGTCGCACTCTTGTACGTTCAGTAATTCTATTCAACACCCACCCCTTTCAATCAACGTTTATGTTTGTTACTCCGCCGCCCCTCCAAGGAGGGGATAAACATCTTGCAATTCACATTTCAACCACTCCAATTTTAATCAATCCTTCCAATAAGCAGGGGCTGTGGTTGGAAAGTCTCCCCTTGGGGGAGATTTAGAGGGGCTTTTCACCTAAATGCGTAAACTTAAATCCGTTTTCATATTTCAAACCATATCCAAAAAATCTATCCATGCTGGAATGGCCGAATAAAACAATTCCAAGAACAAATACCCAATCAGAATCGAATAGCGGGAATACTAATTTTAAAAGGTAAGCAATTACACAAATTAGTAAAGCCAATCCTTTATGATGAAACAAATTATAACTCCACGCTCCAATTTTATTTCCTGCCAAATATCCAAGCATACTTACATCCGGCCCGAGAAACATCAACAAATACCACCACCAATTAACTTGAAAGAAGTACAAAAGAATTATACATCCAATCCACATCGCCAGCTCTTCTAATTTTAAAACAAGTTTCATTTGTTCTTTTCAATTTTGTTTCCACCTCATCCTCTATCTCCTTCTCCTCATGGAGAAGGAGCGGTGCTTCATCACTCTTACAATCTATTTATCTTCCACATCATCTTTATCACTTTAATCACCACATTTCAACCTCTCCAATATTTATCAATCTCTCCAACAAGCAAGGGCTGTGTTCAGAAAGTCCCCCTTCAGGGGGATTTAGGGGGTTGGGTTTACTGCTCAAACAACACCCCCGCCTTCTTCTTCACTTCAAAGTCTTTCATGTTTTTTACAGTGCCTTGTACATCATACACATCTGTAGCCAGCAATTGCTTTAATCGCCACAGTAAAAACATGTCGCCGGTTGTGTGTTTGGCCTTATTCAAAAAATTGTGAATGATTTTACTTGCTTTTTGCCAGTCAACTGTAATGTATGTTTTCAACTCAGTGTCATAAAAATCAACTTCTTTCTGCGAAAGTTTTTTACCACCTTCCAGCAAGCGAACCTGCTTTTCTTCATTGCACAATTTGGTCCATTCATCTGGGTCCACTTCAAACTCACTGGTTGTAATGAGGCGTGAGAGTTTTTTTGCCTTCAGCATTTCTTTCGGCTGAATATGACTGATCCATTCAGGATAAAAAATATTTCCTTTCTCATTAATGAATGGCAGGTTGTTGAGATACAAAATATAAATCCTTCCCTGGAATGCTTTCAACTGACTCATCAGCCAATAATAACCACTCACATCATGTTTGTTTTGGGCAGCCCATATCCAAACTTTTTCTTCAGCATCAGCATTCAGCTTTTCTATTAATTCGGTAACGAGTTTGTTATCATCTACAATTCCCTTATCAAGGTTTCCTTCAAGGTCGCCGCCAGTTAATACTTCTCTCCACCAATTCTTACGTGCTGCAATACCTTCTTCTGTATAAATATCTTTGATGGGACCCACTGCATAATCATCCCTCACCAATAACACTTCACCTGCAAGTGTTTCATCTAACTCTATGGCCTGTTGTAAAATGGCAACATCTGGTTCATTAAAAACTATGTGTATCATAAATAAAAAGTCAAAAGTTAAAAATTAAAAAACTATAAAGCATCTGCAAGAGTTTGTTTTTTCATCTTTCCTTCCTGCATCATCTTTACTTGAGCAAAAGCAATTTTTAAATCCTTTTTTATTTTTTGTATTAGTTTATTAGTTTTAGTAAGCTTCGCTTTTTTCACTTGAATTTAAATTGTAGGTTATAAAACATCGGAGGCTAAAAGTCCCCCTTCGGGGGATTTAGGGGGCATCCACCAAATCCAACTCCACTCTCAAATTTCCAATAATAAACTCCTGCCTTTCCTGTGTGTTCTTACCCATATAATATTCCAGCACCTGCTGAATATGTGTTTCGGGTAACAACATAACGGGTTGCTTGCGCATTTCAGGGCCAATGAAACGGGCAAACTCATCAGGACTTATTTCACCCAAACCTTTAAAGCGTGTAATCTCTGGTTTGCTGCCAAGCTTTTTCACCGCCGCCTGTTTTTCAGTTTCATCATAGCAGTAAATCGTTTCCTGTTTGTTACGCACACGGAACAACGGTGTTTCTAAAATGTACACATGACCATTCTTTACCAAATCGGGAAAGAACTGCAGAAAGAACGTCATCAGCAGCAAACGGATGTGCATACCATCCACATCAGCATCCGTTGCAATAACAATATTGTTGTAACGCAGGTCTTCATAATTATCTTCAATATTCAAAGCATGCTGCAGAAGGTTGAACTCTTCATTTTCATACACCACTTTCTTCGTCAGTCCAAAACAATTAAGCGGTTTACCACGCAAACTGAACACGGCCTGTGTTTCCACATTGCGGCTCTTGGTAATACTTCCGCTGGCGCTGTCACCTTCGGTAATAAAGATGGTGGTTTCTTTTTGCTTTTCAAGAATGGCATCTTTGTCTTTGCCTGTTGCTTCATCGTTGTAATGAAAACGGCAATCTCTTAATTTCTTATTATGCAGATTGGCTTTTTTGGCACGTTCGTTCGCCAGTTTCTTAATGCCCGCCAGTTCCTTGCGTTCTTTTTCATTCTGCTCAATACGTTTTTTCAACGCATCTGCCACCGATGGATTTTTATGCAGAAACAATTCCAAATCTCTTCCCAAAAATTCACCAATGAAATTTTTCATCGTAGGTCCATCAGGATAAACAACTGTTGAACCCAACTTTGTTTTGGTCTGACTTTCAAACACAGGCTCCTGCACTCGCACACTGATAGCTGCCGAAATACTTCCTCGTATATCACTCGCATCATAATCTTTCTTATAAAAATCACGGATGGTTTTTACAAAGCCTTCTTTAAACGCAGCTAAATGCGTTCCACCCTGTGTAGTAAACTGTCCGTTTACAAAGGAGTAATATTCTTCGCCATACTGATTTTCATGCGTGATGGCCACTTCAATATCTTCACCACTCAAATGAATGATGGGATAACGGATTTCATCTGCATTGGTTTTGCGTTGCAGCAAATCCAGCAACCCGTTTTTAGAAACATATTTCTTTCCGTTGAAATTAATAATCAACCCTGCATTCAAATAACAATAATTCCAGAACTGGTTATCCATGTACTCATGGATGTAATGGTAATTTTTGAACACCGTATCATCAGGAATAAACTGCACTTCTGTTCCATTGCTCTCTGTTGTTTTTTCTTCTTTGTATTCTTTCTTTAAAATTCCTTTTTCAAACTCGGCGGTTTTTTGTTTGCCGTCACGAAATGCTGTTACTTTAAAATAATTACTCAACGCATTCACCGCTTTGGTACCCACACCATTCAGTCCCACACTTTTTTGAAACACATTACTGTCGTACTTGGCGCCCGTGTTAATTTTGCTCACCACATCCACCACTTTGCCCAATGGAATACCACGGCCATAATCACGCACCGTAGCCACACCTTTTTCAATGGTTACATCAATTTGTTTGCCATAGCCCATCGTGTGTTCATCAATACAGTTATCAATCACTTCTTTGAGCAGCACATAAATTCCGTCGTCGGGACTTGAACCATCGCCCAGCTTTCCGATGTACATACCAGGACGCAGACGAATATGCTCCTGCCAGTCCAGCGTGCGGATGGAATCTTCATCGTAGTTAAACAGGTTCTTTTTTTCTTCAGCCATATTGGATGTTTATCTTTTTTTTCTTTTTTTATGTTACCAGCTCATGTACAAACGAGGGAGCGTATTTGCCACGCTCGTTTCATCGTTCCGTTCTCCGTGGCAGCAAACAATTCAAAGTGCGTTATAAAATGTTTACTACTGCAAATTTTTAGTTTCACCTCATCCTCTTATCCTTCTCCAATTGGAGAAGGACGGTACTAAATGCAAAGCCAAACAGTAGTTTCTTACACATCAGCGGTAAATAGCTTTGGGCATAATTGAAACCTTACTAGTTATAGTTCAGTTTATATAATGCAGAAATAATTACTACTGCAGAAATGCTTAATTGCTACCGTTGATTGCAAGAATCAAGCCTGGCCTCCCTAATAACCAACTCCATTTCCTTTCTCCCTTCTCCTTTTGGAGAAGGTGCCCGAAGGGCGGATGAGGTGAGAGGGAACGAGGGTGAGGTCGGGCAAATATAACACAACGCCCTCCCCTTCCAACAGCAATACTTTTACACATCCATGTGAATAATTTTTTGAATCAGTTAGAGTGACTGTACAATAAAACCACCGATGCCATTTGCACCGCAAAACAACGGATTGCGACGTCCGCCCGGCCTTGCCATTCGGACGGGCAAAGGTGATGCCATGAAAAACATCTGCTGGTATTACTCCTATTCAACATGCCATCAGACGGGGGCGTCAGATGGCGAACAATTTTTTGGCCTGTAAGCATTTATTCCGCAATTTCGCAACACAATCTTTACACATGGACAAGAAGATTTATACGCTCCTCACTATTTTCATTATTTATGTTGTTACAGCCGTTTCTATGTCGCTGTTTCCTGGCGCTCAAAAGGTGTTAACGGCGCTGCTTTTTGGCGGCCTCGGTATTTGCCTTTTCCTCGGCGCCTTTATGATTTGGGTGCTCAACCGCAAGAATGAGGGGTAATTACCATGGCAAGGGTCATTGATAGTTTTGAACAATTCTATCCCAAAGACCGCAAAGCCTGGCGCAACTGGCTTTCCAAAAATTTTGATAAAAGTCCCGGCATTTGGCTGGTGTATTACAAAGCTGGTAAAAGCAAACCCCGTTTGCCTTATGTTGTTATTGTGGAAGAAGCGCTTTGCTTTGGCTGGGTGGACAGCCTGCCCCGCAAACTGGATGATGAACGCAGCATGTTGCTGATTACTCCCCGCAAACCGAAAAGTGTGTGGAGCGATATCAACAAGCAGCGGATTGAAAAATTAATGGCGGCCAAACTCATGGCTGCTCCCGGAATAAAAGCTGTGGAAATTGCACAGCAAAACGGAAGCTGGAACATACTCAATGCTTCTAATTATGCCGCAGATACCAATGAACTTCCCAAAGATTTGTTGAAGGCGTTTAAAGGAAAAGCTGCTGCATTAAAAAACTTTAAAGCCTTTTCTCCTTCCATTCGCCGGCAATTTTTGTTTTGGATTGACAGCGCCAAAACCGATGAAACAAGAATGAAACGCTTGCAGCAAACAGTTTTGATGAGTGAGGCGAATAAAAAGCCCGGGCCGCAGGGGTTTAAATTGTGAAGCATGCCTTTATTCGCAATCATAGTAATTGTTTTGATTGCTGTTGCAGTTGTTGCAAAAGTGAGTATTGTTCACATCTATTACCGCAAACTAAAAGGGGATAAAGATGCAAAAGCAAGAGTTTCGTTTCAATCTGTCTTTGGAGGTTTTATTTCATTGAATATTCAACGTTTTTTATTGGTGAAAGAGTTGCCGCCTTTTCCTGAGAGTTACAGCACTTATTTAAAATACCAGCAACGAATTCAACGGCTCAATCGTTTTATTTTATTTTGTTTGCTTGTGCTGGTGTTATATGCAGGGTATAAAATTGTGATGAGTGAGATGGGTGGTGAAGTATAAATTATAGCAGTTTAACTTGTGGTAAGATTGTAATTGTATGGAGATTTCTCACTCCGCCGGTACTTCGTATTTGTTTTGCTTCTCCTATGGCTTTGTTCGAAATGACGGTCATCGTGTTTTATTGGAGTGGATGAAGAAATGCAAGACGCTGTTTCTTTTCATGAACAACTTCAACTATCGGAGTGCCGTCATTTCGACGAAGGAGAAATCCCGAGAATTTAAGGCTGACTGTATTTTAATTAGGCTCAACTTTTATCCATAAAATCTTTACGCATTTCCCTTTCAACCATTAATTTTATACCATGAAAACATTATTATCCTTTATCCTCCTCTTCTTCGCTTTCTCCGCATTTGCACAACAGCAAGTAGAAAGTATTCAACTCGACAGTTGCAACCAATATGCCGCTCCCGGCGAAACTGCTTTTGAAAGCATGGCTGTTCGTGTAGAGCAGTCTGCACAATGGAACAATTCAAAAACCAGCATGGATGATTTTTTTGATACCTTCTTTAAACAATACGTTCAAAAAAGAGCAGGTGGCAGAATTACGCTGAGCTTACTCATTAGCAAAGATGGCAAGTGCTGCTTTTACCAGGCACAACCCAACAGTAATGTGCGGCCAGACTTCAAAGAACTCAAACGACTGCTGGATCAAACTACATGGACTCCCGCCACGCAAAACGGGCAGGCTGTAAAATCAGCCAAAGTATTGTTTATAAATTTTGATGGAAAGCGGGTAAGTGTAAGCTCACTTGATTAGTTTTCAAATCTGTCTTTTACATACGTGATTTCAGTTTTTCCGTGTGGTGTTGGTTTGCCTTCCGCATTTACATTTACAAATACAATCCGCTCAATGGTGAGAATGGGCTCACGGGTGATTTTATTTCTTACTTCGCATCGCATGGTGAGTGAGGTATTGCCGAAATGTGTTGCTAATATTCCAATCTCAATGATATCTCCCTGTCTGGGTGCAGAAATAAAATTGATTTCAGAAATAAACTTGGTTACCACATTCGGGTTCTCCAGTTGAATTACAGCATAGAGTGCTGCTTCTTCATCAATCCATTGTAATAACCGTCCGCCAAACAAAGTGCTGTTGGGGTTGAGGTCTTCCGGCTTCACCCATTTGCGGGTGTGAAAGTTCATGGCGGGTTGTTGTTGCATATACTCGTAATTTCTTACTCAAGGTATAAAAGGTTTCTCATTGTTTTTGATTTGACTCAACCCCTGCCCCCGTCCGAACGTCCATAAGACTGTTTCATTCAAGTGGTGTTCATCCGGGCGGGCTTCTCTGCAAGCAAAGAAGGGTGAGCAAACCCTCCAACAATCATAAATATATTTGATTTTGAACGAAGATTACTTTTTCACCCCCTTCAACAAATCCGGCTTATTTACTTTCGTTTTATTAAATGTATAACTCAGCGTTAACCGATAGTTTCTTGTTTGTGTTTGATTGAAACTCTCCAGGTTGAAATTGGGACCGAATGTAAAGGTTCTGTTCTGCTGTTGTACAAACGGGTCAACGGCATTGAAGGTGATGATGAATTTCTTTTTGAATATTTTCCGTTGAATACCGATGTTCATATTTACATTGCTCCGCACAGTTCCCTGTGGGTTGGCAAAACGGTTAAAGGTGAAATTGCCTGTAAACGTCCACTCATCAGTTGGTGTGTAGTTGGCATTCATATTAGAAGTAAACGAACCACCATCACGAAACTTACGAACATCTTTATCAAAAGTTCCGTACTTGTTGTAAATATAGCTGGCGCTGAAATTGGCACGGAGTTTTTTAGAAAACGTTAATCCGCTCCAGTGACTGATTTCATATTCCTGCCTGTTGCTCACATTATCCCATGTAACAACAGTTGTTCCATCAGGCTGCAGTGTTCTTATCTGCGAAAAAATAGCTGACACCAAATTGTATCCAACTCCAAAATTGAAAAAGAATTTTTCTTTTGTTTTTCCGGCAACCACATCAAACGTGTGTGCAAGGCTGGGTAGTAAATCGGAATTGCCATAACGCAGATTGTAAGGGTCGCTGTAATCAACAGCAGGATTGAGTTCAGTGATGCCTGGTCTGCGTATGGTTCTCCGGTAAGAGAATGTAAGATTCGTTTTGTTTTGCCAGCTTCGGTTGAAATTGGCAAAGGGTAAAAAATTGAGATAACGGTTATAAACCGTTTGATTCAATTGCAGCAGTTCAAAATAAATATTGGTTTGCTCAATTGCTGCGCCTGCACTTACAGAAAGTCCTGGTTTGAAAATATGTTTGAATGATGCTCTTGCATTGATAACATCCTGGTGAAATTGAAAATCATTACTCAGCAAACCCACTTTGAAAAAACTGTTATCGGGTTTCTTTAAAAACTCTGTGTTTAAAATTACATGGCTGTTACTGCGGTTATATGCAGCGCCTGTTGAAAAGCTGGTCTTCTTATTCTTCAGCAGTTTATCATACGCCACATTCACATTAAAACCTGTGTTGCGGGTATTGGTCATTTGCCGTTGCGTTGAATCAACTCCTGTTGATGAAAAATCCGGATTCAAAAATTGCTGAAAAAAGTTGCGGTTGTTTTGATTCCATCCGCCATTGATGCCTGTGATGATGCGTAATTGTTCGCCCGCCTGCTTGCCTTTATGTGTGTAGGTGAAATTAAGATTGGTGTTTCTGTTATAACCATCCGTAAGAATTTCACGTTCACTCAATCTTGAAATGTTTCCGAAACGGTTGATATTGGTAAAACGGTTGAAGCCTTCATTATCATAACTGTTTTGGTTGTATTGCGCCACCAGGTTAATGATGTTCCGTTTGTTGATATCATAATCCATGTTCATACGAAAGTTGGGACGGATGTTTTTATTACCGGATGCATTATTAATGTTGAGCTGATTGCTGGAATCAGTAAATAAATTGGTGCGGTAGCTGTATCCTTCACTTTGAAACCGATTGTAACCAACACCTGCATTAAAATTGATGGCAAAGCCCTGCTTGCGGTAATTAAAGTTGGCGCTGGTGCCCAGTTCACCTCTTGTACCGCCATATACATTCACTCTTCCTCCAAAACCCACTCTTCCTTTTTTGGTTACGATATTGATAACACCACCCTGCTCATTGGCATATTGCGGCGGAGGATTAGTGAGCACTTCAATTTTTTCAATCGTACTGCCGGGCATGCTTTCCAATAAATCCTGTAACTGCTGCATGTTGAGCTCAACAGGTTTATCATCAATCAAAATTTTGGGTTCTTTTCCCCGCACTAAAATTTTTCCGTTGGGGTCTGTTGTAACAAGCGGTGTTTGTTTTAATAATTCGGTGGCAGAACTTCCGTTGCTCAATGCACTTTCGCCCACATTGAAAGTGATGTTACCGTCTTTGCTTTCTATCAACGGCTTTTCAGCATAAATCACCACTTCCGTTAATTCAACAGATTGATTGCTGAGCAGGATATCATTCAAATTAAAATCATAGCGTTCAGCCCGCAGATGGATGCTGTCAATTTGTTTGGCTCTGAAACCAACGGCTGTAATTTTGATGCGGTAATAACCAAAAGCAAGCTGGGTAAACTGAAAGCCTCCGTTTTTATCTGTTAGAAAGTAATGGGCATTTGCCGAATCAGTAAACGGAATAACGGCTACCGTAGCGCCGATGATGGCTTTTTGATGGGTGCCATCCAGTACAGAGCCCATAATTGTACCCCACTCTTTTTTTGAGGATTGCGCATTAACCTGTTGAAAAGCAAAGAGAAACAGAAAAATATAAAGGGACGAAGTTTTCAAATTGCTGCTGGGTTATGTGCACAAATCTAATTCATTGGGTGGTTGAAATGTGTTGATTTACATCAGCGGTTTGAAGGTGGAAAGCTTGTTGTCTGATATTTAAAAAGTGAGACCGAAATGAAAATCTATGATGCCATGAAAGAGGAACGATGAAAGGGGCTTCGTCCCGCATGTTGCGGGATTTCACTGCGTTCAACAAAAACGCCGCCATGGAAAACCAAAGCTGGTATGAAAACAGTTTTTCTAAAACTCATTTTGCTGCCATCCTGTCACCAAATCATCCCGAATCAACTATCTTTGCAGACCAATTCAGATTTGAAATGATGGACTTGATGACAGATAATAAAGTACATGATGAGGCCAAGCAGGGTGAGGCTTATGCCCCTTTTGCTCAAGACCCCAACCAGTACAAAAAGCATTTTTATATAGAAAGCTATGGCTGCCAGATGAATTTCAGCGACAGCGAAATTGTAGCCAGCATTTTAAACGGTGCAGGCTTTGGCGCCACCCGCAATTTTGAAGAGGCTGATTTGGTATTGCTCAACACCTGTTCCATCCGTGAAAAAGCAGAACAAACTGTTCGTAAACGCCTTACTGAATTCAGAAAAACAAAAGAATCCAAACCAGGAATGCTGGTAGGTGTGCTGGGTTGTATGGCTGAGCGTTTAAAAGCCAAACTGCTGGAAGAAGAAAAGCTGGTGGATTTAGTGGTAGGCCCTGATGCTTACCGCACATTGCCAGGACTTGTGGAAGAAGCGGAAGGCGGACAAAAAGCGGTGAATGTTTTATTGAGCCGTGAAGAAACCTATGCTGATATTTCGCCTGTGCGTTTGGAAAGTAATGGCGTAAGTGCGTTCATCTCCATTATGCGTGGATGTAACAATATGTGTACGTTTTGCGTGGTGCCGTTTACAAGAGGAAGAGAAAGAAGTCGTGATGCACATTCAATAGTTGCCGAAGCCAGAGATTTATTTGAAAGAGGTTATAAAGAAGTAACGCTGCTGGGGCAGAATGTAGATAGTTATTATTGGAATAATGAAGCAGATAACAGCAACACTACGTTTGCACAACTGCTGGAAATGGTGGCAATAGTGTCGCCAGAATTACGCATTCGTTTTTCCACATCGCATCCTAAAGATATTACTGATGAAGTGTTGCACACCATGGCGAAGTATGAAAACATCTGCAACTATATTCATCTTCCGGTGCAAAGCGGCAACACAAGAATTTTGCAATTAATGAACCGCACTTATACAAGAGAATGGTATATGAAGAAGGTGGACAGGATTCGTGAAATCATTCCTGATTGCGGCATCAGTTCTGATATCATTGCTGGTTTTTGCAGTGAAACAGAAGAAGAACATCAGGACACACTGAGTATTATGGACTACAGCAAGTACGACTATAGCTATATGTTTTTCTACAGCGAACGCCCTGGAACACTTGCCGCTAAACGTTACGAAGATGATGTGCCCGAAGAAGTAAAGAAAAGAAGGTTGCAGGAAATTGTAGATAAGCAATATCATCTTTCGCTTGAGAGTAACAAAAGAGATGTGGGCAATACTTATAAAGTGCTGATTGAAGGTGAAAGTAAAAAAAGCAGTTTGGAATGGATGGGTCGCAACTCACAAAACAAAGTAATTGTGTTTCCGAAAGATCAACATGAGTTTAAGAAAGGCGATTATGTAATGGTGAAAGTAAACAGTTGTACCAAGGGAACATTGAAAGGTGAAATTGCAAATCAATAATTATGAATAGTATTATTGAAAAAAATCTTAACAGCATTGTAGAGCTTTGCAAAAAGCATCATGTTAAAGAGCTTTCTGTTTTTGGAAGTGCGTTAACAAATAAATTCGATGAAAATAGTGATGTTGATTTTTTATACCTGTTTGATTTAAACAAAATTGAACATCTTGAATATGCTGATAATTATTTTTCGTTTCGCAGTTCGCTGGAACAGGTAACAGGGAGGACTGTTGACCTTGTTTCACAAAAAGATATTTCTAATCCTGTTTTCAAAAGAATGGTAGAACAATCAAAAGTTTTGCTTTATGCTGCCTGAAATTGAAAAATATCTTATCGACATTCATCACTCAGCAGAACTTCTGATTCAAAAAACAGGTAACATTAACAGCTATGAACATTATCAGAATCTTGAAGAATTAATAAAAGATGGAATTTTAAGAAGATTAGCAATCATTGGAGAAGCAGTTTATCAAATTAAGGATTGATAAAGATTTTGAATTGACTGATAAAAGTAAAATTGCAGGTTTGAGGCATATTATTGTTCATGACTATGACAAAGTAGATGACCTCCTGATTTTTTCAGTACTAAAAAAGCATCTGCCACTACTTAATAACGAAGTTGTTCAAATTCTGACTAAAAAGAACAAAGATTAAATGGATTTACAAAGCATAAAAAACAGATTCGGCATCATCGGCAACTCCCCTGCCCTCAACCATGCGCTGAATACCGCAGTGCAGGTGGCCGCTACTGATTTAACCGTGCTCATCAATGGTGAGAGTGGTGTGGGTAAAGAAGTTTTTTCACAAATCATTCATGCCCTTAGTGCACGCAAGCACAACCCGTTTATTGCAGTAAACTGCGGCGCTATTCCTGAAGGAACCATTGATTCCGAATTATTCGGTCATGAAAAAGGTTCTTTTACAGGCGCTGTTGATGCACGCAAAGGTTATTTTGAAACGGTAAGTGGCGGTACTATTTTCCTTGATGAGATTGGAGAAATGCCATTGGGCACACAAGCAAGGTTGCTTCGTGTTTTGGAAAGCGGTGAGTTTATAAGAGTTGGTTCTTCCAAAGTGTTGAAAACAGATGTGCGTGTAATTGCTGCTACCAACAAAGAATTACTGGAGTTCACCCAAAACAATAAGTTCAGAGAAGATTTATATTATCGTCTGAATACCGTTCCCATCCGTGTGCCTGCATTGAGAGACCGGAAAGAAGATATTCCGCTCCTTTTCAGAAAATTTACGGTTGATTTTGCTGAGCGTTATAAAACTGCTCCTGTTAATTTGGAAGAAGATGCGAAAAATCTGTTAATCACTTATCCTTTTCCCGGCAATGTGCGGGAATTGAAGAATATTGCAGAGCAGATTTCAGTTCTTTCCACCAATAAACGAATAACGGCAAAAGAATTATCTCCTTTTTTGCCGGAAAGAAGTTTTAACCGCTTGCCTGTACTGGCACATCCAACAGGTGCAGCAGCATCGCATGATTTCAGCAACGAACGTGAAATTCTGTACAAGCTCTTTTTTGATATGAAGCGGGATGTAACAGAGTTGAAAAAAATGTTTCTGGAAGTATTGCAAAATAATGGCGGCTCTGTTCAAATGCCCGGCAACTTTTTTACAGATGCCATGATGCAGGAACACAAACCACTGGAAGTGCATGCACCTGTAAACAATGCAGCAAGCGTGCAGCCCGTTATCCTCAACAACAATGATGTGATTCATGAGCATGTGGAAGTGGAGGAAAGCCTCAACATTATGGACAAAGAAAAAGAACTCATCATTAAAGCATTAAAGAAACACAAAGGAAAACGCCGTGATGCTGCCCTGGACCTTGGCATCAGTGAACGTACTTTATACCGTAAACTGAAAGAGTATGATATTGAAGATCTCTAAGCTAAGTAAGAAGTACGAAATACGAAGTACGATGTTGAAGCCTCTGCATTTCAGGAGAATTTTTCAAATTGCGGTGGCTTCTTATTTCTTATTTCTTACATCTTACCTCTTCTCTTCCTGTTATTCGTTCAAAGATATTTCTATTGATCCTGCAGTAAAAACAGTTCGTGTACAGTATATTGAAAACAGGGCACGCATTGTAAATCCGCAACTAAGTCAAAGATTAACAGACAAACTTCGTCAGAAAATCATTAACCAAACCCGCCTCACACAAACCAATAATGATGAAGCGCATTATGATATCAGCGGGCAGATTACAGATTATTATGTTACCACTTCAGGTATTTCCGGCCAGGCAGCAGCCAGTAACCGTTTAAATGTTACGGTGCACCTTGTATTCAGAAACCGGCTGGATGATAAAAAAAGCTTTGAAACAGATCTCACCCGCAACTTTGACTTTTCATCTACACTCTCTTTAAATCAGGCAGAGTCTGAACTCACGGAGAAAATTGTGCAAAATATGACGGATGAAATTTTCAACCGTATTTTTTCAAACTGGTAATTATCCATTACTTTGTTTTACATGAACGCTGAACAATTCAATAGCTTGCTGCAAAACCCCTCTGAACTCAGTACGGCGCACCTGCACGAACTGAACCTACTCACTGAGCAATATCCCTGGTTTGGAGCTGCACAGTTTTTATCAGCCATTCAGCAACAAAAAGAGAATATTCCATCTGCAGAAACACAAATTCAAAAAGCGTTTTTGTATTTCAACAATCCCGTTTGGATGAATTTTCAGCTTAACCGCTTTTTAAATGAAGAAGAAACAATAATAGTTGCAGATGAAATGCCGGCAGCAGAAACCCAATCCATTCAAAAAGAAGAAACCGAGATGGTGCTGGATGCTGAAGCAACGATTGCAGCTCTTGAAATGCAGGATGCTGTTGCGTTAAATGAACCCACCGCCCATGATACGGAAGCGGCCATGAACGCCGCAGTGGTTGTGGAAGCAGCGGAGCTTCATGAAGAAACAAACACACAGATTGCTTCTATTGCAAATATTTTAAAAGAACCCCTTCCGCAAAACCAGACAACAGAACTGAGCTTACAGGCATTTCATACGGTTGATTATTTTGCATCGCAGGGCATCCGGTTAAAAGAAGAAAAAACAGGCACTGATCAGCTCAGCACACAACTGAAAACCTTTACCCAATGGCTCAAAACCATGAAAAAATCCTATGTGGAAGAGCATCAGCAACTGGATGCCACTGAAGAAAAAAAGATGGAACAGATTGCCACCAGCAGCAACGCTCCTGAAGAAATTGTTACAGAAAGCATGGCCAGCGTACTGGAGCAGCAGGGTAAAACCCAAAAAGCCATTGAACTCTACCGTAAATTAAGTTTGCTGCATCCCGAAAAAAGCGCTTATTTTGCCACCCAAATTGAACGTTTAAACAAATAAGAAAATGACCATTTTATTCATCATACTGGTAATCCTGGCCAGTGCATTATTAGGATTTGTAGTGTTGGTTCAAAACCCCAAAGGCGGCGGTTTAAGCGGCAGCATCGGCGGTTTCAATACCCAGTTCATGGGCGTAAAACAAACAACGGATGTTTTGGAAAAAGGCACCTGGCTTTTTGCAGCAATAGTAGGTTTGCTTTGCCTCTTTTCTACTCTTTTTATTGGTGGCACATCAACAACAAAAAGCGCTCCCAGTAACCTGGAACAGGTTCCAACAAACGGGCCAGTTAGTCGGCCTGCACAACCAACACCGGCACCACCTGCCCAGCAGAAATAATTCAAAAATATTTTTTTTACGCAAACCTTCGCCCGCAGCGGAGGTTTTTTTTGTAGATTGAAGCATTGCTTCAATTATGTTTATTCATATTATTTTACCGGCCGATGTACTTGTGGCATTTATATTGCGCCTGCCCCGCAGGATGCGGGGTTGCACCATTCATCGTTCTGTTTCCAGTTATACATCTTTCAGCATCATAACAACTAATCTTCATTATCAATGAAATGCCTATAAGCAAAATATACCAACAGAAGATGATGATGGGCATACTATCCCGCAAAAGCGGGACAAGTAGCGGCAAAAATTTTTAAATAAACTTATACACATGAAAAAACTTATTCAGTTAACCGGAATTGTTTTACTAATCGCAGCGGCCTTTCTCTTATGGATCACATTTGGCGCTGCCACCAATTTTTCTGAACCCAAAAAATACTTATACATCCGTTCCGGTAATGTTACAAAAGAAGCCCTGCTGTCAACCCTTGAGGACAGTTCGTTTCTTTCCCGTAACAAATGGTTTGAATTTATTGCCACCAAATGGAACCTCTGGCCCAAACTCAAAGCAGGAAAATTTGAAATTAAAAAAGGAGAAAGTGTTTTTTCATTAGTGCGAAAACTCAGAAACAATCAGCAGGTTCAGGTAAACCTGGTAATTACCAAGCTCCGCACCAAGAAAGATTTTGCGGCACTGGTGGGCCGCCGTTTTGAATGTGATTCAGCAACTTTTTATCAATACATAACAGGTGATGCTGTAAAAAGAAGAGGTGTTGATTCCAATACATTCATGACCCTTCTTATACCCAATACCTATTCGTATTACTGGACCGCTTCGCCACAAACGATTATCGCAAGACTGGAAGAATACAATCAAAAATTCTGGAACAATGAGCGGTTGCAAAAAGCTGCTGCATTAAACCTTACGAAAGAGCAGGTGTATATTCTTGCTTCCATTGTAGAAGAAGAAACCTTGCAGAATGATGAGAAATCAACCATCAGCAGTGTGTATTTAAACCGACTGCATAAAAATATGTACCTCGGCGCCGACCCCACAGTAAAGTTTGCATTGGGCGATTTCAGTATTAAACGTTTATACTTTGGTCATATTAATTCAAGTGCGGCATCGCCCTACAATACATATAAAAACAAAGGGCTACCTCCCGGCCCCATTTGCACGCCGCAAGCTGTAACTATTGATGCGGTGCTGGATACAAAGCCCACCAATTATTTATTTTTCTGTGCCAAACCCAACAGCAATGGCCATCATGCATTTGCTGAAAATGAAAAAGAACACTTTCAAAATGCCAAAATTTACCAGGATTGGTTAAATGCCAATAAAATACAGTAATCAATAAATGATTTATTTTCGGGCAAGTGATTAAAATTGTACGAATCATAACACAACTGCCGGGCATCAGTCATGCAATAGCGTTCAGCAAAAAGGCACAGCTTCCGGGTTTTGAAGGTTTGCCGCTGTATGATGTGGTTCGTTTTTTTTTCAAGCAAACCAGGAAAGTGGGTTTAACAGAAAGGGCTGCTGCCATTTCATTCAACTTTATCATGGCCATTCCTCCTGCCTGCATTTTTTTATTTTCACTCGTTCCGCTGTTTCCCATTGCAGATTCTTTTAACCGGGAAGTGATGTCAGTGGTAAAAGATATTACACCGAATGTAGCAACCAGAAAACTGGTACAGGATTTTTTAAATGATTTTTTTGGAAGACCCAGAAACAGCCTGCTCTCTTTTGGTTTTTTAATTGCTGTGTTTTATTCCTCCAATGCCATGATGGGTATTATCCGTGGTTTTAACCGTTCCATCAATGAAATTGACAGAAGGGGGTTTATGGAGCACCGCATAAAAGCCATCCGCCTCACACTCATGATTATGCTTTTATTTATTGCCAGCATGATTATTTTAATGACACAGGGCGCTTTGTTTAAATGGTTCCTGAACTTACTGCATATCAAAAATGATTTTATAAAGCTGCTCATCAAATCGCTGCGGTGGGTGGTGATTATTGCGTTGTTCTTTTACTCCATTGCATTTATTTACCGGCATGCTCCTAATGTAGAAAAAAAATGGAAGCTGGTTTCCCCCGGCTCTATCCTTGCCTGCACCTTACTCATTCTTTTTACTTTTGTTTTTTCATTCTGGATAAACAATTATGCCACTTATAACAAAGTATATGGCCCCATCGGTACCATTATGATCATCATGATTTTGATTTATGTGAACTCGCTGGTGGTATTAATTGGTTTTGAGCTCAACGTGAGCATCAAATCGCTTAAGACTGAATCGGACAAAAGGCTGAAATAGATGACGGACGAACAACAAATTGCTGATGTGTGTGTTAACTTTAATATCTAAACAAATAGTATGAAAAAGTTTTTTCTTCTTCCTTTAATGGCGATGGTGTTTGTTTCAATGGCGATGAAGACAGATGAACTGACTATTGGCAGCAAAGCCCCTTCTCCCGAAAGAAAATTAAAAGACTATAACGGCAAGTCGTATTCGTTTAATGATGTAAAAAAGAAAAATGGATTACTGGTGGTATTCAGTTGCAATACTTGCCCGTGGGTAATTAAAAATCAGCAGGTGGCAGCAGCAGCTTATAATTATGCCCTTTCAAAAGAAGTGGGTGTAATGGTATTAAATTCCAATGAAGCAGAACGTGAAGATGCTGATTCAAAAACAGCCATGATGCAATATGCAAAAGACCAGGGATACAAATGGCCCTATGTGCTGGATGATAATTCCACCATGGCCAATGCCTTTGGCGCAAAGGTTACACCTGAATGTTATTTGTTTAATAAGGATTTGAAGCTGGTGTATCATGGCGCCATTACTGACAATCCAAAAACCCCTTCTGAAAGCACAAGAGATCATTTGAAAGTGGCAATTGATGAACTGGTGGAAGGAAAGCCTGTGAGCATGGCTACTTCAAAAGCAATGGGATGTGGTATTAAAAGAAAGTCATAAAGCAAAAATTAAAGTAGGGGGCAAAGATATTAAACTTTGCCGCCCTCTCACACCACCGTATGTACTTGCGTGTACGGCGG